>CALMZT010001247.1 GCA_937870805.1 uncultured Chloroflexota bacterium | reverse complement strand
TTTTCCTCGAAAAACAGTCCTGTCGTCTCGCCGATCACGTCATCGTCACTAACCAGTCTTATAAGAACATCGACGTGCAGCGCTCAGGTATACCTGATAATCGCATTACAATTGTGCGCAACGGACCCGATTTAGATGCGCTAAAACAGATCAACTTGAACAATATTCCCAGAGACAGCAGCAAGGTGATGATTGGTTACGTAGGTTTTAATTGCTTTCAGGATGATGTAGATTACCTAATTCGAGCGCTTTATTACCTCGGCTACCAACTGAACTTGACAAATTTTAATGGTATCGTAATCGGTGATGGGGATGCACTGCCGGAGATCAGGCGTCTGACTGAGGAATTACGCCTCAGTGATTATGTTTCGTTCTGTGGATGGATTGAGCACAGCCGCGTGGGGGATTATCTCAGCCCAGTGGACATTTGTGTCGCCCCTGAGCCGTCAAATCCCTACAATGACCGCTGCACGATGATTAAGCTGATGGATTACATGGCTCATGCCAAGCCGATTGCTGCCTTTGATTTACCAGAGCACCGCGCCTCTGCCGCCGATGCTGCGCTTTACGCCTCGGCAAACGACGAAAAAGCGTTGGCACACAACATCGCGCAACTGATGAACAATCCCCAACAGCGTGCAGCATTGGGACAGGCTGGACGCAAGCGCGTAGAAAGCTCCCTTGCCTGGTCATATCAGGAAAAAGAGCTTCTAAAAGCCTATGCAAATGTTGTGGGAGTGAAAACTGCCTAATGTTAAAGGCGCTTCAGGCGAAGTGCCCTACATCTAGAGGCTTATTAGTCGTAGTCTGTTTCGCCACGATACCAGCTTGACGAAGGGAAATAGTGTTCCCAGCCTTGATCGCTTTTGTCAGGCAGCACGTTACCATCAGCGTCGGTAACAACGCAGGTCACTTTTTTCAGTTCTTCTTGCATTTTAAGATTGATCTTGCGTAAGGTTTCGATCTCAGTTTGCAGCGCTTGCAGTTTCGCCAGCAGTTGTTCAATATCGATGGTAGAAGTTTGTGGGGAGGGTAACTGTGACATGTAGATGCGAAGTTCCTGATGACGGCTGTTCTGCAACGTGCTCATTGAGTGTCCTTACAAGTGTGCGTTTGATATTTCAATTATAACAACATCTCTACGAAACATTAATTAAGAATTGGCGTTTTAACAATCTTCTATATTTATATTATTTATCAATATGTCAGGATACCCTAATTAAACTGGTTTAATGTTTTCCTACTTGTCTTATCATATAACTTGGATAAAATATACAGTAGTATTCCGTAAATTCTAACGAGTACAAAACCGTTGACAGAGTTAGGGAATGACGCTAACTTTATGCGTATGTTTGATGGAAAGAGCAAAGTCGTGAACAACCTTCAAAATTGTCTCTGCGCAATGTGTTGTATCGCTACCGCAAAATCGCTGTAGTCCGACTTTGTTTTCTTGCTTACCTGAAGATCACAAGCCACCCCGGACACAGCGCCGGGGTGTTTTATTAGTACGAAGTATGGAAATCACGATGTTCATGAACACTTACATGTGTTGTTGTCAGAAAACTTTCCGAACGCATAGTCCGTTTAGGCATGTGTAAGCACACCACGCCTGTTACGATAAGAGAGAGCCTCGGACTATGCAAACGGGGCTTTTTTATTCCATAGACAATAGTGTAGAAAGGGTCAACAGAAATGCATCTCTACTCCGATCATAGACTGAATGAAACACCACGCCGAATGTGTCATCTGTGTTGCAGCATGTGTTGTTGTAGCTGCTAACGTGTTTTCGGTTGGTCATTATTCATTCGTCTAGTTCAGAGTTTAGAGGAGAACCCACATCATGAAACGCTATACCCTGATCGCACTCGTTACACTCAGTCTATTAATCATCGCAGTATTAACGTCCGTATCTGCGCAGGATGCTCCCCCACCCATCACCCTAACGTTAGCAGGTTATGCCGTCCCGCGTGAAGCCTACGGCGACATCATCCCACTGTTCCAGGCTTATTGGCTCGAACAGACTGGACAGCAGGTGATTGTGCTGGAATCGTACCAGGCATCTGGCGCACAGTCTCGCGCGGTGGCAGGCGGTTTTGAAGCGGATATTGTCGCTCTGTCCATCGAACCAGATGTTACCCGCTTGGTGGATGCGGGATTGGTCAGTGAGGATTGGAAAGACGACAATCCTTATCAGGGATTCGCTACGCAATCTGTCGTCATCCTCACTGTTCGCCCCGGCAATCCCGATGGCATCCTCGATTGGGCTGACCTTGCCCGCGAAGGTATTGAAGTGATTACGCCTGACCCCGCAACCAGCGGTGGCGCACAGTGGAACATTCTGGCTGCATACGGGGCAGCACGGCGCGGTCACGTCGAAGGCTTTGAGGCAACCGACGAAGGCGCAGCGGCATTCTTAAGTGCCTTGATTGGCAACATCGGTGTGCTGGATCGTGACGGACGCGAGAGCTTCCTGACGTTTGAGCGCGGTATCGGCGCTGTGGCAATCACCTACGAAAATGAATACTTCGCAGGTGTCGCGGCTGGTGGGCAGTACGATGTGATCTATCCTACCTCAACCATCCTGATCGAAAATCCAGTGGCAGTGGTCGATACCTATGTGGATGCACACGGCACACGCGAAGTCGCGGAAGCATTCGTGGAATTCCTGTGGACGCCCGAAGCACAAGCGGCTTTTGCGGATCACGGTTTCCGTCCGGTCAACCCGACGGTACGTGCTGCATACGGTATCGTAGATCCCATTGTCGAAGGGGAAGAAGTCGCTGAAATACCCGCAGAAGAAATCGAAGCGATTGAACGTAATGAAGCAGTCACTTTCCCGGTGATTGAAGACCTGTTCACGATTGAAGAATTTGGCGGCTGGTCAGAAGCACGCCCGGCGTTCTTCGGCGATGAAGGTCTTTTTACGCAGTTGATTTCACAGATTAGAGGACAGTAACTGTCGATGACAGGTTTTTCACTTCCGTTGCAACGGTCAAGTGAGGCGATCCCCGCAAAAGCTCCCCAAACATCGTATGGCGCTTGGGGACTTCGCGCCGCCGCACTCAGCTATCTAGGGGTTTTCATTCTCGTTCCTTTGTTCGTTGTGAACGTTCAAGGGCTGCGCGTGGGGCTGGATGTCTTCTGGGAAAGCATCAGCAATCCTACTGCCGTCAGCGCCATCACATTGACGGTGTGGACATCAGCAGTTATGACCATCATCAACACGCTGATTGGAACCTTGACCGCTTACGTTTTGGTCGCTTACCGTTTCCCCGGCAAGACTTTATTCAACACCTTGATTGATTTGCCCTTTGCAATTCCCACCCTCGTTGCGGGGGTGCTGCTGGTGGTATTGTACGGACCACAAACTTTTATTGGCGCATTTTTCCGCGACACGCTTGACATTGACATCCTGTTTGCCACACCCGGCATTATCATCGCCCTGCTCTTTGTTGGTTATCCCTTTGTCATCCGTACCGTACAGCCCGTGCTGATGAATTTAGAGGTTTATCAGCAGGAGGCGGCTCATACCATCGGCGCTTCTCCCTGGAACACCTTCCGTCATGTGATTTTTCCTGCGCTGCGCCCCGCGATCACGACGGGCGCGCTGCTCAGTTTCGCGCGTTCACTGGGAGAATTCGGTTCTGTCATCGTCGTGGCAGGCAATATCCCGATGCGCTCTCAGACCGCGACAGTGTACATTTATACGCAGGTCGAAGCGGGTAATATGCAAGCTGCCAGCAGCGTTTCGCTGGTGCTGCTGTTAGTCGCATTTGTCATCACCATTGGCGTCGATTTGTTGGAGCGGAGGCGTCATGCGTGAGATAACCCCGCGCTCACCCCGGGCATTCCTGATGCTGTTCATCGTGTTAGGTTATGCCGGAATCCTCATCATCACGCCCCTCGTCGCCATCGTGCAAGGCGCGTTCTCCAGAGGGTTTGAGCCAATCATCCAAACACTCAGTGCTCCCGATGTTCAACACGCGCTGCAAATCACCTTTGTGCTTTCGCTGGGCGCTGTGGCGATTAATGCCATCGCCGGACTTATCACGGCATGGGTACTTGTTCGTCACAAGTTCGCGGGCAAAAAGCTTTTCGATGCACTGATCGACATCCCCTTTGTATTTTCTCCGGTCATTGCTGGCTACGCGCTGATCGTATTGTTCGGGCGCAACGGCTGGCTTGCGCCGCCCATCATCGCCATTGTCTTTGCATTACCGGGCATTTTGCTGGCAAAAACTTTTGTCTCTCTACCCTTCGTCGCGCGCGAGGTGCAGCCCGTCTTAGCCGCCATGAGTCCTGAACCTGAAGAAGCCGCCTACACCATCGGTGCAAGCCGCTGGACAACCTTCTGGCGTGTGGTGCTTCCTGAAATCTGGACGGCGCTGCTCTACGGGGTTGTGCTCACCTTTGCCCGTGCAGTTGGCGAATTCGGGGCTGTAGCGGTGGTCGGCGGGGCGATTGAAGGCTCAACCGAAACTGCAACCAGCTTTATTTTCCGTGCGTTGAATGATCGCAATAACGTCGGCGCAT
>CALMZT010001246.1 GCA_937870805.1 uncultured Chloroflexota bacterium | reverse complement strand
TGTTCACCTGTGTAAGTCATCGGCTGCCAATCAAGCGTTTCGGCATCATCGCTGTCGGTGGCAAGCGCTGCCTCTGCACGCACACCTTCGGCTTGCGCCATAATTGGCGAAGGTATTGACAAAGATTCCGTATTATTTGAAACCTTCCGAAGTGATTATGCTGTAGCTTTTTGCGCTCTCAGTATTTAAGACTCGATACGCCAGCACCCCCCAACACACCAGCAGCACCGCCGTCGTATAGTACGCCTGATAGGACAGCAGCGATGGGTTGTTGACGAAAATGGTCAGGTTAATCGGCACAATGAGCAGCAACCCCAACAACGGACGTTTGAGAAACAGCGGCATGATGCCCACCGCCAGCAGCGTGAGCATACTGTTGCCCGCACTGTAAGGCGAGAGCAGCAGCCCCGCCGCAATCAGCAATCCAGCGCGTTCGCGTGAAAAAGGGGTTGGGTTCGTGCGCTGCGGGCGTGTCACCCACATGATCCATAAGGTCGCTAGAAGCACGCTTAACCACAGTACGGCAACAAGCGCTGAGGACAGCAGCATCCGATTCAGCGCAGCCATCAAGCTGACATCCATGATACTGCCGCGCTCTGAAATAGCGAACACGTTGCTGATGTACGCTTGCCCCAGCCACAGCATACACGGCACGACCACCGCCAGCGCAAACCCCAGCGCCCGCAGCCAGCGCTGCCGCTGCCAGGTGTAGATCGTTGTCAATCCCAACACCAGCAAGAACCAGGCGCTTAACTGTGGTTTTGCCGCCGCCAACAGCGCGCCCGCTGCTAATAACGCTGGCGCGAACCATTCCATGCGTCGCTCACTTTGCGGGCGCAAGCCAAGCCGATAGCCCCATAGCGCCAGCAGCACGCCAGCGATCACGATGCCTTCAAAGTTGCCATCCACGAGATGTCTCAGCGCAGGGAACGACAATTCCAGCAGCAGCACCGCCGCATAATAACGCCAGCGTGGACGTGCGCGCGGTACGCTCAGCAGCAGCACAATCATCGTGAAGAGGGCGACCAATGCCCAACTGGCGCGCATCGACAGGAAACCCAACGGCAGAATGAGCAGCACAATCCAGGGCGGCACACGCAGCCCAAGCGCGTTTTCGTAACGGATATTGCCGTTTTGTATGGCAATGTGCAGCGCTTGCCAGTCAATAGCGATAGGGAAGTTGGTCGGTAGCTGCTCCGCAAAGGATATAGCGAAGAACGCGATGGCAATCAGACATAAGGCAAAAATCAACAACGCCAGCCCGGTACGCATTACAGGATTATCCTCGGTGTATAAAACCCTTGTTACATTACAGATTGAATTAAAGTGTCAATCGAAACTCAAATGATAGAACAAATGCACTATACTGAAAACTGTCAACTGAAAGCTGAGGACTGTATTATGGCTAAATACTATTCACCCGAATACAAACGAATTGCTTGCCAACTGTTACAAACCAATGGCGGCAGCGTCGCTCTCACCAGCCGTCAAACGGGAATTCCGCCGCGAACGCTCCGCGAGTGGCGGCAGCACCACGCTCAGCCTGCGCCACAAGAAAATACGCGGCGGCGGCAGCCCCTCGAAGAACAGGTGCAGCTTCTGCAAGAACGGATGATGGAGCAAGCGGTTACACTTGCCAACAACCTCGCGTCAGAAACCGACGCGGTATCCCTCAATCAGCGCATCATCGCCCTCACTCGGCTCGTTGATCGGCTCATGAAACTTGCGGACATGTACCCCGCTCCACAGGATGAGTCTGTGCCTATCTTCCGCATCGTCTATGTCGATGAGCACGGTAAGGAATGGGACAGCCCACCGGACCTGGAGGAAGGTGATGAACGTGGAGATCTCTAACCCACTCCTATTCCAATTCGACTGCCATCGCAACCGCTTCTGCGCCGCCAAGACACAACGCCGCCATGCCGCGCTTCAGTCCACGATCTTGCAGCGCGTGAATGAGCGTAACCAACACACGCGCGCCGCTTGCACCCAATGGATGCCCCAATGCAATCGCGCCGCCATTGACGTTCACCTTTTCCAGCGGGACGTTGTAGCCGTCGCGTTTCATGCCTTCGAGGTCGGCAAGGACCTGCGCGGCAAACGCTTCGTTGATCTCAAACAGGTCTACGTCGTCGATTGTCCAGCCCGCGCGCGCCAGCGCAATTGGAATAGCTTTCACGGGTGCGTAGAACATCCACGCAGGTTCTACCGCCGCCTGCCCATAGCCAACGATGCGCGCGAGTGGCTTGTGTCCGTGTTTTTCGGCGTACTCACGGCTGGCGACGACTACTGCTGACGCGCCATCATTCATGCCCGGTGCATTGCCTGCTGTCACCGCGCCATCTTTCTCGAAGGCGGCAGGTAGTTTCGCCAGCGTTTCAATCGAAGTATCGCGTCGAATTGGCTCGTCGGTATCAATGAGGGTATTGCCTTTGCGTCCGTTGAGCGTGATGGGCGCGATCTCAGCTTTGAACTTGCCTTCGTCAGTGGCTTTGGCGGCGAGTTCATGGCTGCGTGCGGCGAAAGCATCCATCTCTTCGCGTGTGATCTCAAGCTGGCGTCCGATGAACTCGGCGGCGTTGCCCATACCCCAGTCACACAACGTACACCACAGCCCATCGGTCTTCAGCGAGTCGCGCAGTGTAACTTCACCATACTTGTGACCCGTGCGTAATGAGTCGTTCAGGTAAGGCGCGCGGCTCATGCTTTCTACGCCACCTGCGATGTACAAATCTCCGTCTTCAGCTTTGATGGCGCTGGCTGACAGCATCACGGCTTTCAGGCTGCTGCCACATATCTTATTGACCGTAATGCCGCCTACGCTGTCCGGCAAACCGATGCCGATGCTGATTTGACGCGGCAGCGCTTGCCCGACACCCGCGCTAACGACGTTGCCGACAATCATTTCGCTGATGTCGGATGTATTCACGCCGCTTTTTTCGACAGCGGCTTTAAACGCCACTTTGCCAATGTCTGCTGCGCTCAACGATGACAGCGCGCCTAGAAACTTCCCCTGCGGCGTGCGTGCGCCGCTTAAAATGACGGCTTCTCGTTTATGATTGTTTCCCATGCTCTTCTCCAAATAACTGCTGCCAATGTGCTTTTAACTCTTTGTAGGTGTTATCGAGCGTGTCGGGAATGACGCGCGTGCTGCCGACTACGCCCATGAAGTTGCTATCGCCGTTCCAGCGCGGAACGATGTGAAAATGATAGTGTTCCGCGATGCCTGCGCCCGCTGCTGTGCCAATGTTCGCCCCAAGCTTGAAGGCTTGCGGGTTATAAGCGGCGCGCAAGGTTGCCAGCGCTTTGTTGATTGTAACCATCAGATCGGTGAGGACTTCAATAGGCAGCGCTTCCTGACTGGATACGTGTTCGTAAGGCACAATCATCAGGTGTCCGTTGTTGTAAGGATAGAGGTTGAGTGTGACGTAGACATATTGCGAACGCGCGATGATGTGTTCTTCGTCATCATTGCCGTTGACTTTCTTGCAGAACACACAGCCTTCCACTGGCTTCTTTTCCCCTCGAATGTACGCCATACGCCAGGGTGTCCATAGATGACTCATGAATGCCTCTACATTTTATCAAACGCGCATTAGATTATACAGCGTCAAGCGATTCCCGCACAAAAGCGCAACTTTATAGCTGTACTGAACGTAATTACGTAAAAGATCGGGAGTTGGTCGCAAGGGGTAAACAATGGGTAACGAACAGAGAACAGGCAGCACATTCTTGATTTGGGCAGCCTTTACCTTGATGATGATTTTTGGCAGCATGGACAACTTCATCATTGTGGGTATTGTGGCAGTAGCGGCAACAGTGAGTACGATTGCCATCTGGGACTCAGTCGGCAAGGAAACGACTCGTGTTCGCGAAGTTTCGGAAAAAACCAAGCGCAACGCCCGCGAACGTCTGTCGCGGTTGCTGGAACAAATGGACGATGAAGAAATGGCTGAATTGGATGTGCTGTTGTCACAGCGCGGCACTCCTGTGGGCTATGATGAACGGCGTGGTACTTAAGGAGGTCGATGATGAAAGAAGCTTTTCGTCTTGGCGCAACCCTTGTGGTTTGGGTAGCGTTGGCGATTATTCTCACGTCAGATACATCGAATGTCAGCGGTTCGGCAACGGTGCTGCTGATTCTGGCGGGGTTCTTTAGCACGGTAGCCATTTGGGTTTCAGGAGCCATGATGCTGCAAGCACAAAATGATGAGCAAATGATCGTCTGTGGGCCGCCCCATTCGTTGTGGACCTGATCACAGATGGCGGGGAGTAGGAAAACACAGACGCGGAGCCCCATTGCCCGTTGGAAAAGACGGAAACTGCACGGTTGGCGCCCTGGCCGGCCGGCACTTGGCAGCTGTTGACACACGAA
>CALMZT010001245.1 GCA_937870805.1 uncultured Chloroflexota bacterium | reverse complement strand
CTGGCGATCCTCTGAACGCATCCCATGCCTCGATCATCTCATCTAACTCTGGCGCAGCATCCAACGTCACCGAGACATTCACCAGATGCCCATCGACCACCGGAACACGATTGCACGATGCGCTGGGAATGGCGTTCAACTGCTCTACACGCTCACCATTCAAGCGTCCCAACATCTTGAGGGGTTCGGTTTCCAATTTCTGCTCGTCGCCGCCAACATATGGAATCACGTTGTCCAGAATATCGAGCGATGCGACGCCGGGATACCCCGCGCCGCTGGTTGCCTGTTGGCTCACCACCAGATACTTCGACACGCCGTACTTCAACAGCGGCGCGAACGCCATCACCACAGGCATCGCCGTGCAGTTGGAATTCGCGACCACCCCGCCCGTTGTAAAGCCACGCTTACGCCGCTGCACGTTGATAAGCTGCACATGATCGGCGTTGACTTCTGGCAGCAATAGCGGTACATCCTCGTGCATACGATTAAGTCCAGCATTCGTGCAAACCATGTGACCCGCCGCCGCAAGCTGAAACTCCACTTCTGCGGCTTCTTTAGGTAACGCGGAGAATATCAACAGCGACTCCAGCGGCGCGTCGCTGCTTTTCACGGTCAAATCTTTCACCGAAGTCGGTACGCTGCCATCCAGCACCCAATTGACCATCTCGCCGTAGGGACGCCCGGCGCTGCGGCTTGAGCCAATAACCTCTTTCACCTCAAACCAGGGGTGATTTTCCAGCAGTTGGATAAAGCGCTGACCAACTGCCCCCGTTGCCCCAAGGATAGCGACACCTAACTTCTGCATGATTGCTGCTCCTATATGCCTACCCAATTGGTCTTTACCGCAGGATACGAACCTAACATCTTGACGAACGACGCGCGCTGCAACAAGCGCCCTAATGCCTCAGCCAGTGGCGCATCCTGCCAGTGTCCTTCAACATCGACAAAGAAAATCGGCTCCCAGGGACGATTGCGGCGTGGACGTGACTCAATCTTGGTGAGATTCAAGCCGCGCGTCGCAAATTCGCCCAAACAGTCATAAAGCGCTGACGGTTGATTACGCACCGCAAACACCAGTGAAGTCTTGTTGTATTCACCTTTTTCAGGGTCATCATACCCTAGCAGGAAAAAGCGCGTATAGTTAAACGGCAAATCTTCAATCTCGCGCGCCAGAATTTCTAACCCGTAAAGTTCTGCCGCCAATTCACTGGCAATCGCCGCAACCACACCTGTATGCGCCGTACCGTTCGTGCTGTGGGTCACGTTGCCTTTCGCCAGATCGCGCGCCGAGCCTGCGGTATCGTACCAGGTGATCGCTTCAAAACGATTGCGTTTGATGTACTTGTCGCACTGCGCCAGCGCCTGTGGATGTGAGCGCACATACTTCACGTCTTCGAGCTTCGTGCCCGATGTAGCAATCAGCGCGTGATGCACATGGACGATTTCCTCTGCCCGTATCCGCAAGTCCGAATCCATCAGCAGTTCATAAGCCTGGCTTACAGACCCTGCTAGGGAATTTTCTACAGGCAGCATTCCATAAGTCGCACGACGAGATGTGATTGCGTCAATCAGATCGCCAAAAGAGGGACAGGGGTAAACATCGACACTATCGCCGAATTGCTGGCGAATCGCTTGCTCAGAGTATGCACCCTGAACCCCTTGAAAAGCCACTACCTCACGCAAGATTCACTTACTCCCTGTATTGTGAAGGACGACACAAAATCGTAGCACATCCCCCTCAAGTTGACAATCACAGAATAAAAATGATAAACTTCTGCATTAAGTTTGCGCACAAAAGTTCGATTGTAGAGGGATTATGCAAGAAACACGACAGCATATCCTTGAGATTCTTAGGGAACATGGGGAAGCTACGGTTGACGATATTGTAGCGCAATTGCAGCAACGTCGGGGCAAAATCACCGCCGTCACCGTCCGCCATCATCTTACGCGCCTACAAGAAGAAAATCTAATTACTGAACCACAGCTTCGCCATCGCAGCACGCCGGGTCGTCCTCAGCACGTCTACATGCTCACCGAGCAAGCCAACGCCTACTTCCCCAACAACTATCAGCGTTTGGCAGCAGGATTAATGGAACAAATTCGTGCTAATCTGCCACCACAAAGCGTAAACGTGATTATGGAGGGGGTAGCGCATGGCATGGCGCAGGAAGCCCAGATTCCCGACCTCCCGCTGCGTCAAAAGATGGATTTAGCGGTGGATTATCTCAACGGACGCGGTTATCGTGCCTATTGGGAAGCAGGCGAAGGTGGCTACATCCTGCACACGAGTAACTGCCCTTATCACGAGATCGCCAAAACTAATGGTGCGCTCTGTGATATGGATATGCGTCTCGTGGCGATGCTGATGGGCATTGTGCCCCGCCGTATCGCACACGTTATCGAAGGTGATTCGACCTGTGCCTACATGATTCCTGATCGTTCAACATAATAATTAAGATGATTATCTTCTAAATTGACCTTTTTTCTAGACCGTGTTAAACTTTAACAAGATCATCAAAACACATTTTGAGGAGATTTTTATCTATGACGCTCGCTGAACAACTTCAAACAGAAGTCACCCCGGTAACCGAAGAAACCGTATTGACGGTGACCCCGCAAGCGGTGACCGTGATTAAGACGCTCTTGGAGCAGCGTAACATCCCTAACCACGCGCTGCGCGTGTTCGTGTCGGGCGGCGGCTGCTCTGGTCTGCAATATGGCATGGCGTTTAAAGCCCAGCCACAGGAATTTGACCGTGTAGTCGAACACGATGGGG
>CALMZT010001244.1 GCA_937870805.1 uncultured Chloroflexota bacterium | reverse complement strand
GGTGAACAGTCCGTCTTAGACAGCGCAGATTGGGACGTAACGCTGACTGTATATAACGCAGCAGATACTTTAAAAGTTGCAGCACCGGGTGAAATGACTGAGTTGGAAACTAATCAATGGCGTTTTGTCCATAATGCCGCGCGTGATTTTACCGTCAGTCTCAGCGAAAGTTTCGTTTCTAACAGCTTACAAACAGTCAGTGGAGTGAGTGCCGAACTCTACAGTCTTCCCGATGCGCAGATTGTCGCTGATGATGGATATATCATCGACGCCGCAGCTTATTCCCTCAGTACAGCGCAGCGTGCCTTGTCGATGTACGAAGATCTGTTCGGCGCATATTTCCACTCTCGTATGATCGTCGTTGAAGGCGCATTCCCCGATGGTATGGAATTCGATGGCTTAGTCTTTGTCAGCGGCGATTGGTTCCGAACTTTCACAGGCGACCCGGCAGCTTATCTCACCATTATCACTGTCCATGAGATTGCCTATCAATGGTGGTACGCGCGTGTCGGCAATGATGCGGCGCTCAATCCTTATTTAGACGAAGCGTTAGCAACCTACAGCGAATACATCTTCATCGAAGAATATTACCCGCAGCTTCGGGATTGGTGGTGGGCGTTCCGCGTTGACCCTTATCCCCCTGTCGGCAATGTGGACAGCACGATTTATCAATTCACGACTATCCGCGAATATATCAATGCTGTCTATCTACGGGGTGTACGAATGTTGCATCAATTACGGCAGGATTTAGGCACACAAGCATTTTTTGACTGGCTGCGTGCTTATGCCGAAGCCGAAGCTGGACAGATCGCGACGCCGCGCCAATTCTGGTCGCTGCTGACACCCGAACAACTAGCCGCAACACAGGCAACCCGCGAAGAATACTTGAGCGTGTCACAAATCTCTGCCATGCCCTGAGAGTTAGATAAGGCTGTATGGTGATTTCTTGTCCAACAATCAAGTTCTATTTTATTGCCGCTGAGGGCGATATTGCAGGGCTTCGGCTATGTGCTGAATTTCAATTAAGCTGCTCTCTCCGAGATCAGCAATCGTTCTGCCCAGTTTTAGAATACGGTGGTAGGCACGCGCACTTAATTGCATCTTCCGCACCGAAAGTTCCAAGAGTTGGCGCGCCTCAGTAGTTAACGCGCAGAATTTTTGAATTTCACCAACGCCCATATCGGCATTGGCGAATAAGTGCGAGTGATTCGCAAAACGCTCTTTTTGGCGCAGTCGTGCTTGCTCTACACGCTGGCGAATAACAACAGAAGCTTCGTTACGCTCCGTGCTTAGAAGTTTGTCGTAGTCGACACGAGGTACATCAACGTGAATATCCAGCCGATCAAGCAGCGGACCGGAGAGCTTGCTCTGATAGCGTTCAATCATAGTTGGGGTACAGGTGCAGGCTTTCACATTATCCCTGTAATAGCCGCAAGGACACGGATTGTGAGCTAAAACCAATAGAAAATTCGCCGGGAAAGTCAATGTCCCTTTTGCGCGCGAAATCGTAACGATTTTATCCTCGATGGGCTGTCGCAGCGCTTCAAGAGTTTTAATACTATGTTCCGTACATTCATCCAAAAAGAGCACTCCCCGGTGCGACAATGTTATTTCACCCGGTTTGGGAATTGCGCCGCCTCCGACCATTCCAGCTTGGCTTATTGTATGATGCGGTGCTCGAAATGGGCGCATTCTCATCAGAGGATGGTCATTGGATAACATGTCGGCTACGGAGTAAATGCGCGTGACCTCTAATGCTTCTTCATAGGTTAGATGCGGCAAAATTCCCGGCATCGCGCGGGCGAGAAGCGTTTTACCTGTTCCCGGCGGTCCGATCAGTCGCACGTTATGATTGCCTGCGGCTGCAATTTCCAGCGCTCTTTTCACATGATGCTGTCCCTTTACGTCAGCAAAATCAACAATACCCTTATCAAGGGCTGTCGTTTTGTCGTTTGTATCAGTTTTCGTTATATAAGGCACAATTGGATTCAGATTATACAGATGCTCCACTAACTGACCGAGTGTTTCTAACGGGATAATATTAATGCCGTCAATGAGACCTGCTTCTGCGGCATCCCCAGCAGGAACAAAGGCGTTCTCATATCCGGCTAAAGCAGCAGTATGTACCATCGGCATAATGCCTTTAACGTGTCTTATACTTCCATCTAGTGAGAGTTCACCAACAAACAAAGCTTCTTCGATAGTGCCCAAAGGAATTTGATCGGTGGCAGCAAGCACCCCTACAGCGATGGCAAGATCATACGCTGTGCTGTGTTTAGGCAGATCAGCCGGAGATAAATTGACGACATAACCCTTGTTGGGAAATTGTAAGCCGCTATTTTTGATGGCGGCTCGCACACGTTCGCGACTTTCTTTGACCGCCGAATCGGGGAGACCGACAATGACAAAACTTGGAATGCCAGCGCGGGGGTTAAAATCGGTTTGAACTTCAATGATATAACCTTCTAAGCCAATGACTGCACAGGCGCTTACAATCGCCAGCATACTATTCCCTCTAGTCAACAATTTCAGTAGTTATGAGTATAACTTTGTCTGCTTTCCAACGCACATCAATGATCGAAAACGATTTTCGTTTCGCCTCAATACGCTGCTCCCTTAACTAACAAAGTTTCACTGAAAATTGCTTAACTCAAGTCACAATTACCTAAACGCTTGGGACGTTCGAGAAATTTTACGTTCTAAGAGGCGAGCACAGGGTTCAAAGTTGTGTTAACATAAGTTGAATTTTGTGTCTGTATGAGGAAACAATGGAACAGAGCCAAAGTTGTATATTAGTAGTCGACGATAACGAAATGAACCGTGATATGCTTTCAAGACGTCTTACACGTCAAGGGCATGAAGTAGTCGTTGCCGAAGACGGACAACGCGCGTTAACGTTGATTGGCGAACGCGCCTATGATCTCATTCTTTTAGATATTATGATGCCTAAAATGAATGGCTATGAAGTTCTCGAACGCATGAAAGCAGATTCTAACTTGCAAAACATTCCAGTCATTATGATCTCAGCAGTCGATGATTTGGACAGTGTAGTCAAGTGCATTGAAATGGGTGCCGAAGATTATTTATTTAAGCCATTTAATCCTGTCCTACTTAAGGCTAGGGTCGATGCTACATTAGAAAAGCGGCGGCTTTATCATCAACACAATCTTGCGCCAGAAGTACTTAGAGCTTCTTTGGAAACGATCAAAGCCGATGTTGAGCGATTACTTTCAAGTGATAGCGGAACCATCAGTGAACGTCAAACACAGATCATTGAAGATATACGTAGTAATGCTAATCAACTACTTGAGTTAGTTACAAAAGCTGGTTAATGTAGTCTCTGCCTACGCTTGTGCTGTAATCGCTCAACACAAGGCTAACAAACGTAATGTCGAAAGGGTTCAATAGAGGGGTTCTCTTGGCTAAGATACTACTTGTTGAAGACAATGAAATGAATTTGGATATGCTGTCGCGTCGTCTGGAACGACGCGGGCACCAAATTTTGATTGCGATGGATGGAGCGCTGGGTGTGCAATTGGCTCTCCAAGAACAACCTGATTTGATCTTGATGGATATGAGCTTACCAGTAATGGATGGCTGGGAAGCAACACGTACAATCCGCAATTCTCCGGCAGGCAAAGATGTTCCTATCATTGCCCTCACTGCTCACGCAATAGCTGGAGACCGCGAACGCTGCTTGGAAGCAGGGTGCAATGATTACGAGAGCAAGCCCGTCAAATTCCCTAACTTAGTGGCGAAAATCGATGCATTGTTAGGAATTATGAGCAGCAGCGATTCTGCTGGTGAATAAACATTGTTAGTTATACAACTTAAACCAGAAAAATCTCTGAACGCTGAGCGTTCAGATCAATTCTTTATGTTCCTCAGCCTTCAACGTAAATACCTTAAATGTTTTATCCACTATATAATTTAGACTATTGACACGTGAATGAGGAAGTGGCGATGCTGTCGGAAACGAAACTGCATATTGTAGGCAGGCGCTATCTTTTACATGACCTTCTTGGTCAAGGCGGGATGGGCGCTGTTTACCGTGCAACAGATCGTTTGAACGGGCAGATGGTTGCGCTTAAACGCGTTGTCCATGACAACAACACTGAAATAAACCTTACCTCAAGCTACAATGTTGAAGATTTCCACTTGGCACTGGCACAGGAATTCAAACTCTTAGCCTCGCTACGACACCCCCACATCATTGGGGTCTTAGATTATGGATTTGATACAACAGCCATTAGCGAAGAGCGCCAACCGTACTTCACAATGGAGCTTCTGGAAAATGCTCACCACGTTCTGGAATCAGGAAAAGACCTATCCATCAACCAAAAGGTTGATCTGCTGATTCAAGCCCTCCACGCACTTGCTTATCTCCATCGTCGTGGCATCCTGCATCGTGATCTTAAACCCGGCAATATGCTAGTCGTGAATGGTCAAGTCAAACTGCTCGACTTTGGCTTATCCGTTATGCGAGACCGTGCGGATCACGAACATATGACGGCGGGCACACTTGCCTATATGGCTCCAGAAGTGCTTACTTCGGGACAAAGCGATGAAAGCGCAGACTTATACGCGATTGGTGTTATCGCCTATGAATTGTTCGCTGGGCAGCATCCATTTGATGTTACAGACCCAACCAAACTCGTTAACGATATTATCTTCAGTTCCCCTGATGTTGAATCCCTTGATTTGCCTATCACCCTCAGTATCGTCATTGAACGATTGTTGAACAAAACGCCCGATGATCGTTATTCTAACGCCAGCGAGGTCATTAATGCGCTCAACACAGCTATAGGCTCAAAGACCCTAGAAACGGCTGCGACCCGCGACAGCTTTTTGCAAGCTGCACGTTTTGTGGGACGAGATATAGAAGTAAAAACGCTGTCCCAAGCGATGGATACTGCATTTGAAGGACAAGGCAGTGCGTGGCTTCTGGCTGGGGAAAGCGGGGTTGGCAAATCACGCTTAATTGACGAGATGCGTACTAAGGCGATGGTGCATGGCGCGTTAGTGATGCGTGGACAGGCAGTGAATACCGGAAGTATTCCTTACCAACTATGGCAAATTGTGTTTCGCTGGCTCACATTGTTGACCGATTTCAACGACACAGAAATGGCGCTGCTTAGGACGCTCGTACCGAATCTTGTAATCTCTTCTGTACATGAAAGCTCAGACATTCCCGCCGTTGATCCGCAAAAGCTGCAACATCAACTTCTGACCCTCCTGGAAAACACCTTCAATCACCTTCAGCAGCCAGTAATGATCGTGTTGGAAGATTTACATTGGGCAGGCAGCGAAAGTCTAGCGATACTTTCACATCTAAACAAAATGGCGCAAAACTTGCCTTTACTCATCCTGGCAAGCTACTGCGATGAAGAAACACCTGAGTTGCCTTCACAGTTTCCGTCTATGCACATGATGAAACTGACACGGCTCACTGAAGAAAGCATTGCAGAACTTAGCGCAGCGATGCTAGGAGATACAGGGCGCTTACCGCATGTGGTGAATTTATTGCAGCGTGAGACAGAAGGTAACGTCTTTTTCCTTGTAGAAGTTGTGCGCACGCTGGCAGAAGAAACAGGTAATCTTGAAGACGTTGGACGTAGGACTCTCCCAGATCATGTACTTGCTGGCGGGGTTCAGCGGGTTATCCAACGGCGACTTAACCGAGTGCCGGAGGAAGGACGCCTGCTATTAGAACTTGCTGCTGTCACTGGAAGACAACTTGATTTAAAACTGATTCAAGCACTTGCGCCAGAAATCGATCTCCAGCAGTGGCTTTCAGATTGTGCAAGCGCCGCAGTATTAGATGTACTGGAAGATCAATGGCGTTTTGCGCACGATAAACTGCGCGATAGTGTACTGGTAAATCTGACCCAGATTGAATTGCAAATCCTACACCGTCGCGTCGCTCAAACGATTGAAACTTTGTACGCAAATTCACCTGAACACGTTGCCGCATTAGCATACCATTGGAGTATGGCGCGAGAAAGTGCGAAGGAAGAACATTATTCGACTCTCGCAGGGAAACTTGCCCTCAACACTGGAGCGTATCGGGAAGCTGCGCTGCATTTCCAACGCGCCCTTATTCTGGTCACGCAAGAAATACGCTTTGAGGATGTTCTAGTACAGCATCGCAAAGAGCTTGAACTGCGAGAAAGACTTGCGGAAGCCCATTTAGGTTTCGGGCAGTATGAAATTGCTCGTGATTTGTATATCGAAAATCTGAGCATCTGTGAACAGTTAGATGACAGAATGGGCATTGCAACGACCTATCATAAGCTCGGTGATGTGGCGCTTGCCTTATCCAAATTTGCCGAAGCCAATGAAAACTTTCAAAAAGGGTTAGTGCTTTTTACTACACTGAATTATGCCCCAGGCATTGCGCGCGGACTCAACAGTCTGGGGCATGTCGCTTACGAAATGGGAGATCAGGAAAAGGCGAAGGCACTTTTCCAGGAAAGTCTCAAAATTTCGCGCGAAATCGGCGGTCAATGGGGCATGGCAGGCACACTTACGAATACGAGCAGCAGTGCGCCGTTATCTGAACAGGCACGTAAAAATCTGGAAACTGCGCTTATTCAATACCGCGAGTCAGGCGATCAGCAAGGCGTTGCTGATGCTTTACACAGGTTAGGGGCAATTGCACAAGAAACAGGAGATTATATCGAAGCCCGGCAGCTCTATCTGAAGAGCCTGGCAATCCGCAAAAACCTGGGAGATGTGAAGCCAGTTACTGATTCCTTGAATCAACTTGCGTTAGTCGCCACTGCCTCAGCAGATTACGACAAGGCACTAGGCTACCTAAGAGAGGCAATGCAGAATTCGCTGTCACTTACTGATATTCCTTTAACACTGCAAATCTTAAATAATTTTGCGCGCGTTTTCACCCAAATAGGGCGTAGTGAAGAAACGCTTTGGTTGTTGGCTTTTGTGATTCATGCACCTGATAGCAACGAAGCCATCCAAGACGAGGCTGAACGCTTGCTGACGGAACTGGACGCTATATTGTCACAAGAGATCAAAGAGCGTGCTTGGGAAAAAGGAAAGAATTTATCACTCAAAGATGTTATACAAATAATCAAGGATTATGAAAAGTAGAATCACCTTCATATTGATCTCTTAAGACCAGTTTTTAAACCCTTGATATTCTTTATGAAATCGCTTTCAAGGTAATGCTATAATATGGTGAGCGTTAGCGTATGGTTTGTAAGGCATCATATATGGAAACAAATAATCTTTATTCAGATCAACAAAAACAGCAGCACACTTGCCCCTATTGCCAGAAAGTTTTTCTGAAGGCAGAGGATTTAAATCTGCATGTTCTCACCAAACATACAGGCAGCTATTCGTTGCGGAAAACGACGCAGGATACTAAAGGCGATGCTCCGGCAACCACAAGATCATAGCTTTTGTGCAGGACACACGAATACTGGGGGGTGGGTTTCTCATGCCTTGCACATTGACAGTTTAAAGACTAAGGATCAAAATAATCCTCATTGTGATTATCAGATAGGCGTTTTATGACTACTAACATGAATCCTGATTGCAGCGAGTTGAACGACTAGCGGGATTGCCTTAGCTGTCATACTGCCGATACAGCACCCCGCTAAGGGGTGTTTTTATTTTCACCCATGGAGGATGTTTTGGTTGCTCAGCCGATAGTCAGTCTGGATACCCCGGAGTACGCTGTTCCACAGGAAAATCGTATTCCAGTCAATAACTATCTAGCACATATGATGCCGATTCCGCCATCGCGCATGTTCATCATCCGCGAGGCGCTCAATAAGTATAAGGCGAAGGCAGGTGCTGATGCTCCGACTTATGATGCCTCACAAGGCGATGGCGGCGCGAGTCTGCCTGGTGTTCCCCGTGAAATCCTTGAGCGCGCATTGGAATTACAAATTACACAGGGCACAGCTTACGACCAACCTTGGGGTACAACCCGTTTTCGCAAAGCTGCTGCGGAAAATTACTGGCATTTAGACGCAGAAACGGGATGGTCGGGCGAAAATATTGCCTTCGTACAGGGTGGGCGTGACGGTCTCATCAAGGCTTATCAAGCGATGACAGCCCTCGGCACGGGCAGTATAGGCGACGCACTGGTGGTGTCTCGTGTACCCTGGATTAGCTACAATTGGGGACCTTACGCCGCTGGTCTAAATGTGCTACTTGCCCCCGGACGACCAGACGATGGATGGCGTTATACCCCTGAAGGTATCAAAGCGTGTGCGGAATTCGCTGCGCGCGAAGGACGTAAAATCGCAGGGATTGTTATTACCTCACCTGATAATCCCACAGGGCGTACTATTCCAGTTGAAGAACAAATCTTGCTGGCACGCACAGCCTTGGAAAGCGGTTATGGCTTCGTACTGTTCGACTGGATTTATCACTGGGTAACCGAAAGTGGACAACCTTCAGACATCAACGCTGTTCTCA
>CALMZT010001243.1 GCA_937870805.1 uncultured Chloroflexota bacterium | reverse complement strand
CCTTAGGCTTTCATAGCTTCATCGGCAAGCCGCTCGATAAAAACCGCTTTCTCGAACAACTCGAACGTATTC
This sequence comes from uncultured Chloroflexota bacterium, assembly GCA_937870805.1. Taxonomy (GTDB): domain Bacteria; phylum Chloroflexota; class Anaerolineae; order Aggregatilineales; family Phototrophicaceae; genus JACAER01. Next base: position 3,829 of record CALMZT010001243.1, on the reverse strand, counting down.
TCAGCGGGCGTCACGTCTGGGAAGCGTAGTTCGTTGTACCCGTATGGGTGAAATAAATTTTTCACCCGTTCTCTTTTTTAGTAGATGCAGGGAACCTTTAGTTACATGATCGGTTTCTTGGGAGGCAATGAGACGTCTTTTCTATAAGTAACTCACCTTACGCAGTTTACCGCTCTGGGTTCAAAACCCAGAGCTAGCAGCGGATCGGTAAACCTCTGAAGAGGTTGAAAATTCCAGCACCCAACCCGTTCACGGGTTTCCAGCGCGCATAGCGGGCAGTTTTGAACTGCCAGCGTCCACAACAGCGAACGGTTGCGTAAGGTGAGTAAGTAACTGAGGGGTGTGCATAAATCAAGCAAACGCCGAACGGATAAGGGAAATGCATCGCAAAGGCAAGTTCCAGATGTTGTTGGCAAGCATGGCGATTTGAAGCGCCAAGACTGCCAAGTCGATATGAGTGCGAACATTGGCTAGATGTTGAAGGGCTAACTGTTTGTGCTGACCCGTGACCCCCAGCAATTTGCCAATCAAATCAAAGATCGGTTCAATTGCTGTTTTACGCTATGGATGTTTCATGAGGGTTGTTTATGATGGTTTCCTCTCCGCAAGGTCCATTTCGACGAATGGTTGTTCTTGGAGATAGTATTTCATATGGCATGTGCGCACACGAACCATCTAATGAGTGGAATCAGGTCGTGGCAGCGTTGTTGCGAAAGTTCCAGGACGAGTCCTTGACTGTTTTCAATCGAGGTCTGCCCGCGAGCGTCATCTCCCCTCGCTGCCCCGGCTATCTTCAGTCGGCGAAACCGAGCCTTCTAGAACGTTACCAGAAACACGGTATCGAATTACAACCCGATCTGGTCATTATTGCCGAAGGCACAAACGATATGCGCTCCGGGATGTCTGTCCAGGACTATATGGACGACCTGGCGACCATTGTCACGGATACTCAAGCGCAAACGGGCGCGCTGATGGTTCTCGTGGGGGTTTACCATCAAATCTATGGAAAGGGTGGCAATGATCCTGCAACTCACCCCACCTGGACAAAGTGGAACTACGATACGGCAGCGATATACAACCTTGCTATTCGCTTGGTCGCCCAGAAACACAATGCTCTATTTGTGGATGCGCTGGGAGTGCTTGGCGGGGCGGATTGGGTGCTGCATCCCGATGCTTGTCACCTCAATGATCTAGGGCATGTGTTGGTCGGCAATGCGATTTTTCAGACAATAGCCGTCCACGCGAGTGGGATTGCTCAAAAAACCATGCGAATAGTCGAGGAAAAGGAAGTGACTACCCTTAATAGTGGCGGCAGCGATACGGACGTGGAAATCCGCCAACTATGGGCAGCCGCTTTGGAGCGATATGCGAGACAGGATGCTGAAAAGAACAGCGCCAAGATGTAGACTGACATACGGAGTCTGACAAGAACATATCCCAAACTGAATTCGACGCTATCGGTCAAATGCGGCGCGATAACGATGTGGCGACAGCCCGCACAGCCGCTTAAAAACGGCGTAAAATCGACTCTCTGAACCGAAGCCGGAGGTATAGGCGATTTCGTGTATCAGTAAGTTCGTTGTGAACAAAAGACGCTGAGCGTGTGCAATGCGATACTGTGTCAAATAATCCAGCAGACTCATATGAAAATGCTGCCGAAATACTTGCATGGCATAACCCGGATGCAAGTTGACGCTTTGGGCGATTTGTGTGGTATCTAACACATCCGTGTAGTGCACCGCGATGAACTGCGCCATTTGTCGAGCTTTCTTAAATCCTGCTCCCTCAGCCTGTGCAGCCGCGCGACCTGCGCCCGTCGTTTTTTCTGCTTGTACTGCCAGTCGTCGCATCCGCGCTTCGACTTCCAGCGCAATGATATGCTCTCGCTCGGCAGAGGGTAATCGCAAATCAGCGTGCCAGCGATCAAACAGCGCTCTGTCCAAGGGCGTATTTCCGACATCCGTGATAGGAATCCCATGCAGAATGTTCTCGATGAACGCCTCCGGTAATCCCCATTGAACGAACCATGCCATAGGAAATGTCAGCCAATGTAACTGCGTCGTGTCGTCGAACGCCGTCAGCCGGTGTGGGATCGCTGCCCAGAAAGCGACCAAACACCCTTCCGCCAGCGTCATGGACTGCTGTCCGAACAAATAAGTGATGACACCCTTCTCCACGAAATTGAACTCAATTTCTTGATGGCGATGTTCGAGGGAGTTATGACGGGGCGTGCCATGCCAACTTTGCAAGCCATAATTTGAATACAGGAGGTGGGATTTTTGAGACATCTGAGAATATGAGAGGAAATTGTGAAAATTAGGAAATTTCGCCTAGATGTTTATGCTACTCTGAATTCATCGTATTGACAAGAACTATCTAGAGAAACGTCACACGGAGGCGAGCGATGGATAGCGCGAATGAGGAGGCAAGCAAAGGCTATGGTTGTGACACCGATCCACATTACTGCGGCACAAAAAGAGCAGTATCACGAAGAGGGCTACATGCTGCTGGAGAACGTCATCCCGCCGCCGCATCTTCAAATGCTGCGCGATGAGGGACAGCGTTATATGGACGAGATCAATGCAGAGATGGACAGCAAGGGTGTCGATGTCTTGGGTTTGAGCCATCGTCACAAAAGATACTTCATCCACTCGAAGTTCAAAGGTAACAACCGCCTTGCCTCGTTTTTGTTCAGTCCGTTAATGGCAGAAATCTGCCGAGCGACGATTGGTGAGGAGGCATATCTGTTCCTAGAACAGTACGTTATCAAAATGGCGGAAGTAGGGATGAAGTTCTCATGGCATCAAGACGCGGGCTATATCGACTCCAAGCCTACACCGTCTTATGTGTCATGTTGGTGTACACTGGACGATGTAACCGAAGAAAACGGCACGGTCTATATTCTGCCCTACTCCCGCGCCGGAACACGCGAATGGGTAGAACACAAACTCGACTCGGAAAGCAATGACCGTGTTGGGTATTTCGGTGATGATCCCGGCGACCCGATCATTGCTCAGGCGGGGAGCATCGCTGTATTCTCCAGTGTGACGTTCCATCGCAGCGGACCAAACTCCACAACCAATATGCGCCGTGTACTGTTAGCACAGTATTCTCCGAAACCCATCTATAACCCGGATGGCACACCCCGTCGTTGGGTTGAACCGTTCCTAAAAGAAGGGAGAAACGTGTATCCAGCCATCGAATAATACACGACATTGAAAGATTAGGTTTCGCTGCACAGTGATGCGAGTCGCCCCAAAATTGGAGATGCGTCCATCATTTTGCCGAATGTTTGTTTGCTGATCTGCCAGCCAATACGCAGTACCTGCCGCTCGATTTTGAAGTCATCGGCGGGAGCGGATCAGGCTGCATGTCACAATGTACATATTGTGGAAGCATAGCCTTGCAAAACGCGCCCCCCATAACTCTCCACCCATACCAGCACGAGGCTTTCTTAGGTAGAAGCAGACTCAGGAGACAAATGACGGCATTCACGAGGCGAGAAACCGAATTTCTTTTTAAATGCCCTTGTAAAATGCGACAAGTTGCCAAAGCCAGAGATATAACAGACCTCAGTGATCGAGACCGAAGACGATTGAAGTCAGGTTAAACGGAATACGCGAGATAAATCATACCTAAACCGATATTCGTAGGGGACGACCCACGTGTCGTCCCATTTTGGCGTTGTCGCGGATGAAAATGCGTGTATCGCATTACAGAACAAGTGTTCTAAAATCAACTAAATTGTGTTATAATGACAATACCTTCGCCAATTAAGCGGCGAAACGGTCAAGACGGCGAACGCGAATGCCGCTGAAGGCGGTAAGGC
>CALMZT010001242.1 GCA_937870805.1 uncultured Chloroflexota bacterium | reverse complement strand
ACAGCAGCTTCAGCGGCGCATCAATGACGGAACGAAAATAAGCCAATGTCACGACAAATCCCAACACCGACAGGATTGCAGGCACAAAAGTCCACGTAATGCCAAAGACGCTCAGGTTAAAATCGCGCTGATTGGCAATGAGCGGCCACTGTAAGCCGGTAATCATGTATCCCGCGACGATGATTGCCAGCAGAATGAGGATGAGCAAATTGGGCGCGCGTCCCCAGCGCGTGTGATCTGCCGTGAGGAATGCCCAACCAAACATCAGGATCGTGATCACACTGGCAGCGCGTTCGAGAGGCGGAATAATGATCGCGGGATTCTGGCGTGAAACCAATGTATAGAGCGCGCCCGCCATGAGCACCAGCCATGCCGCGACTGCTCCCAGTGAAGCCAGGAAATAGCGCTGCGCACTGCGGCTGTTCGGACGGCGCATACGCTGTCCAAGCGCCATAAACATCCCGGCGAGACTGATGACGACAATGAACAGAAAGTACAGCAGTTCACCCGGCGGGCGAACAAAAAGATTGACAAAATCAATGGGTGCTGAAGACAAGGCGCGTCCCCTGAAATAAGTATTTCATTCTCTGAGTACAGTATATACATATTCAAACAAACGTGCGAGTTACTTGACCGTTAGAGAACCGTTGGGTTGACGAGTGCCTGGCAGTCGATTAGACTGAATCTTTTAACAAAGGATTCAAGATGCCTGTCGGGTGTCTTTATGACAGATAAAACATTCAGGCGCAATGTAGCGAACTTGCTGAAACAGAAGCCTTGGATTATGAGTGTTGGACGGGTGCTGTGGGGCTTCAGCAGAGCGCGCTTCTCTGCCGGGGTGATCGGTGTCGTGTTTAATGACAGTGGACAGGTGCTGTTAGTAGAGCATGTTTTCCATCCTCATACTCCTTGGGGGCTGCCGGGCGGCTGGATTGAGCGCCGCGAAGACCCCGCCACCGCCTTATGCCGTGAATTTTTTGAAGAACTGGAATTGCAAATCAGCGCTGACAGGATTCTAGCGCTGGAACTCGGCTATGGCGACCATATCGACTTTGCTTATCTTTGCACGACGAAGGGTCAGGTTGGCAAGCTCAGCAGCGAATTGTTAGATTACCAGTGGTTTGATGTCCAGGCTCTCCCACGTTTACAAAAATTCCACTACCGCGCCATCATGTGCGCTTTAGAAGTGATGTTGCAGGAGCGAAAATCATGACCAGTTTATCCGGCTTGGGGTCTCGTAGACGCCGCCGCTTGCCCATTATCCCGATCATTTCAGCCGCCATGTTAACTGCCGCGATTGCCCTTTTTCTTTTTGAATTGGTGACGTTCAGCCAGCAGCAAAGTCGTCTTGCAGGAGGTGTATCGGTAGCAGGGGTAGTTGTCGGCGGCAAACCGCTGCCAGAGGCGGCTGTCGATGTACAAACAACCTATGCGCGTCCTGTCGTCCTCTACTATAACGACAGCCCGATTTTGCTTGACCCCAGTTCCGTCGGCTTTCGTCTCAATGAAGATTCCATGTTGGCGCAAGCCAGTTCCGTCGGGGACAACCAGCTTGGCTTCTGGTCACGCTTTTATAATTACCTCACCCGTCAACAAGCGGCAGAAACGTTTGTGGACGTTCCACTCTCTGCCGATTATCAGCGTGGGCTGTTGGAACAGTTTTTGCGTGATGTTTCGGCGCGCTATGATAGCCCATCGGGAGAGGCAGGCTACGACGTGCAAACGCTGATGACCTATGCAGGTACGGCGGGTTATACCTTAGATGTCAACCGTGCCGTCGATATGGTAGATACAGCGCTGCGCGATCCAAGCAGCCGCACCGTCGTTCTGCCTGTGGGGGGGCAAGATCAATCTCGCCCAAACATCGACACATTACGCAATTTGGTTATAGGCTATCTCGATTCGCAGGGCTTTGTATACGATGGTCCGACGACTGTAGCTTCGGTTTTCATTCTCGATTTGCAGACAGGTGAAGAGGTCAATATATTGGGCGATGTCGCCTTCTCCGCCGCCAGTACCATCAAGGTCTCTATTCTCATTGACTATTTCCGTAATTTGACCTTTGCGCCGACCTCAGATGAAGCGTGGTTGATGGCGAACTCGCTGCTGTGCAGCAACAATTCCTCGTCAAATTTGATTATGCAGATTATTGGCAATAACGACATTCTTTCGGGATTAAACGAGGTCGATCAAACCGCTGAATATCTTGGCGCGCGCAACACCTATATTGCCGCGCCCTTTATGTTGACCACTGACCAGCAGCCGATGTCTATTCCGCTTCCCGATACGTCACCAAATCCGAATTTTAACACCAGCGCTGATCCCTACAACCAGACCACAACTGAGGACTTGGGTACGCTGTTTGCCATGATCTATGACTGTGCCTTTTTCGGATCAGGGTTGATGGCAGCCTATCCCAATGGTGAATTCACGCAAACTGAGTGTCGCCAGATGTTAAACCTGATGAGCGCCAATGATTTACAGCGCTTGCTGCAAGCGGGTATTCCTGCGGGAACGGTCATCGCCCACAAAAATGGTTGGCTGGAAAATGTACATGGGGATGCGGGTATTGTCTTTCCGGCGAATGGGCGTAATTACGTAATCTCCGTCTTCGTATGGGAAAACACCGACTTTTTCAGCTACGAACGTGCCTGGCCCCTCATCGAAGGCATTTCGCGCGCCGCATGGAACTACTTCAGCCCTGACGAGGCACTGCTGACTCCACGTCTTGATATACCTGTAACTGCTCAGGCATGTGAAGGAAATTTCTTGCCCGCAGGTGCAGAAGATGTGAACCTCAATACAATTGGTGGGTTGGGACAGCAGAGATAGAGGAAACTTTTAACGGATACGCTTGCTCAATATCAGGTGATTACGGTTATCTTCGTAGCTATAATCCACCTGATCCATGACTTTCTTGATAAATGCTACACCCCAACCGCCTTCGGTGCGTTCCCAGAGTGGCGTTTTAGGATCAGGGTCAGATTTGCTGAGAGGATTATAGGGGGGACCATCATCCATAATCGTAACGGTAATGTGATCGGCAAAGGTTTGGCACACGATGTCGATTACTTTGTCAGCGCCGTTGAATTGATAACCATGCTCAATGACGTTGGTGCAGGCTTCTTCGATGGCTAAACGGCAATGGTAAATTCCTCGTTCGTCCAAGCCAGCCTCTTCGGCTACTTCGACGACGAAATCGCACGCGGTTGCTACATTGGCGAGGACACCGGGTATCCTCAACCAGCGTTCGTCTGCCATGACGCCCCCGTTAAGCGGCTGCCGCCTAGAAACTACCTACCGCTTCGGTTTGCGTTTCAAAAATCTGAAAAATGGTGTCTAATCCTGCCATCTCCAGCACTTCACGGACACGCTCGGAGGGTTGTGCTAATCGTAAATCACCAGTGGTTCTTTTAGCCCTCTTGAGAGAGTTGACCAGTTCGCGCAGCCCGGCACTACTCATGTAGTCCACACCTGCTAAATCAAGGACAATCAGATTACGTCCACTATCGATTTCATTGGCAAGTGCCACACCCAGCTCACTAGCGTTCATGCTGTCAACACGTCCGCTAACTTCAACGAGAGTGATCTGGTCTACACCGGAGACATTGATGTCAATCATTCTTCCGCTCCCACGAACGAACATAGGGGGTAACCTAACACTATAAATTTTTGATTTGAACAAAATAACTTAATTGAGTTTTAAACCAGAATTAATATCGAGATTAAACACAATTATAGCTAATCCACGCCAATTGCGAAAACATATTGCGATGAACTTGGTTCATCCAATAATATAGCTGAAAATCTCCGAGTTTGCAGGGTAAATTCAAAGCAATTATGAATATAGGTGGTTTACTGGTTCTAATAGGTCTTTACAGCGGTTTGATGCTTCTGTTCAC
>CALMZT010001241.1 GCA_937870805.1 uncultured Chloroflexota bacterium | reverse complement strand
GCCGCCTTTTTCTGGGCAAGCAGCGCTCGGATAGCGCTTTGGGCTTCAACCAGCCGGTGGGCTGCCAATTCTTCGTGCTTTGCTCCTTTGTGGTTCAATTCTTTGTATCTGCTGATCGCTGAAAGCTGTACCTACCACTTCTCCCAGCGCACCACATCGCTCAACGGCTTGCGCCCGCCCAGCTTTGCAGGCACAGCATCGCGCGCCGGATAACCAAACGACAGCGCCAGCATAAAATTCATCTCGTTGGGGATGCCCAAAAGCGCCTTGCCTTTCGCCTCGTCATGAATCGTCGCGATGCACGAGCCAACGCCCAAATCCCACGCCGCTAACTGCAAGTACGCCGACGCCTGCCCCAAATCAAAGGCGTTCCACATCGTTTTTTGCGTGCCCACCAGCGTCACCGCAAACGCCGCGCCCGCCAGATGAGTCGCAAAGTTACCCGCTTCGGACAGCGCCTTCAACGTTTCGCGGTCACGCACGACGACGAACTGCCAGGGCTGCGTGTTTTTGCTGCTCTGCGAACGGCGTCCGGCATCCAAAATCTGCTCAATCACCGCTTGCGCAACAGGTTCTGGTTTGAACTGCCGCACCGCGCGCTTTGTCCGAATGGCTTCTAACACGTCCATTGCTTTTTCGCCTTCCACATCATCGAGTCAAAATAACAAAAAATTTTACGCATAGAAATTTACCCCTCTCTAAATCTCTCCCCGCCAGCGGAGAGAGACTTAAATACAGGGCGATTGCATCAAAATCGCGAATTGGGTCAAGGAAGGTCAGAAACGTCATTGTAGGGGCGAACCTGTGTGTGCGCCCGCTGGTGGGCAGACCCAGGCAAACTCCGTTTGCACGGCTGCCCCTACAATCCCTCCTGCGCCGTATTCAATCCGCACCTTACGCAAACCGTTCGCCGCTGCGGACGCGGGCAGTTTTGAACTGCCCGCCAGGCGCATTGGAAACCCGTGAATGGGTTGGGTGCTGCGGTTTTTCAACCTCTTCAGAGGTTTACCAATCTTCTACTAGCTCTGGGTTTTGAACCCGGAACGATAAACTGCGTAATGTGAGTTACTAACTGACGTTACGCAGTTTCGCCTCGAACAAGGGGTTTATGCCATTTAACGCTGTAATGCGGCTATCGTGCCAGAGACTGAAGTCTCCGACTGCCGCCGTACCACGTTCACTGAAGTGAACAGAAAAAGCCTTTCGGGCAATGTTTACCTCCTGATGAATTTGTTAAAGAGCATTACACCTTGTTCACAAGTTCAGAGTGCGTAAGGTGAGTTACTAAATAGTACGGAGAATGGGATTGTAGGGGCAGACCAATGTGTCTGCCCATTTGTGGGCGCACACACAGGTGCATCTACATTTTGCCCGTTTCATCGATCAAACGCATTCATTCGCCAGCGTTGTTCCCCTCGCCCCCGCGCCGCAGACCCTTGTTTACTCACATCTCCGGGTGCGACGAGTGAGAGAGAGGGCTAGAGGGTGTAGGGTTGACTTCGTGCGTAACGTCCGCACCTAATCCCGCATGTCGAAAGCAGTCTAAAGTGTGATCGTTGACCATGCCGACTGCCTGCATCATGGCGTAACAAATTGTCGCGCCTACGAACTTGAAGCCGCGCTTCTGCAAGTCTTTGCTCATCGCGTGCGATTCGGCGGTTTCTGCGGGCACTTCCGCTAGACTGCGCCAGTGATTATGCTGCGTCTTGCCGCCGATGAAACTCCACAGATAATCGGAAAAACTGCCCAGTTCTTCCTGCACAGCGAGAAACTTTTGCGCGTTATTGATTGCCGCGTTGATCTTCAGGCGGTTGCGCACGATGCCGGGATTTTGCAGCAGGTGCACGACTTTGGCGTCATCGTAGCGCGCGACAATCGCCGGGTCAAAGCCATCGAACGCCGCGCGGTAGTTTTCACGCTTGCGCAAAATGGTAATCCAGCTTAACCCCGCCTGCGCGCCTTCTAAACAGATGCGCTCAAACAGGGCATTGTCGTTGCTGCGAATCGGCACACCCCATTCCTCATCGTGATAGCGGATGTACAGTGGATCGGTGTTGACCCATCCGCAGCGGATGATCTCGCTCATTCTGCGTCTCTTTGCTATAATCAGCGAACATTTGGTCTAAATCATAACGTGAATACTGGATAATTCAAGCATTTCAGGAGCGCCGATGGAACCCTTGAAGAACATGTACAACACCGCTTTTTTCGAGACGCTGATCGCTGCTTTCCAATCCGTTTATCCAGCATTTGACCGCGTGGCGTTTTTAGCGCGTATCTATGACGATCAATGGGAAGCGCGCGAACTCAAAGCACGGATGCGCCACATCACACTCACGTTAGGCAGTATATTGCCCGGCGATTACCGTACAACACTCGACCTCTTGCGCCGCGCAGCGCCCGCGCTGAATAGCTTTCCGTTTGCCAGCCTCATCTTCCCAGATTACGTCGAAGTTTACGGACTGGCAGATTGGTACGCCTCCATGTCCGCGCTTGAAAAATTCACGCGGCAGTCGAGCGCGGAGTTTGCGGTGCGTCCGTTCATCCTCGCTGACTCCCCGCGCATGATGGCACAGATGCTAACATGGACGCAGCACGAAAGTGAGCATGTGCGCCGCCTCGCCAGCGAAGGCTGCCGCCCGCGTCTCCCCTGGGCAATCGCGCTGCCCGCCTTCAAAGCCGATCCTTCGCCAATTTTGCCCATCCTCGAAGCGCTCAAACAGGATGAGTCCGAGTATGTGCGGCGCAGCGTCGCCAACAATCTCAACGACATCGCTAAAGATCATCCGCAGGTGGTGCTCGAAGTGCTGGAACGCTGGCGCAGCATCGACACGCCAGAGATGAGCAGGATGATTCAACATGCGCTGCGCACGCTCATCAAAAAGGGACATCCTGTCGCGCTTGGATTGCTTGGGTATGCCAGCGAAGCACAGTTCACCGTGAAAAACTTGATTGTTGAACCCACAGCGGTAGCGGTTGGTGGCGAAATCAGCCTGACGTTCGATCTTGAAACACACAGCGCAATACCGCAAAATGTGGTCATTGATTACGTTGTGTATCACAAGCGTGGCAACGGTCAACTCACGCCCAAAGTGTTCAAGTTGACCAAACGCGAACTGATCCCCGGCGAAATCGTGCGTATCACCAAACGCCACAGCTTTCG
>CALMZT010001240.1 GCA_937870805.1 uncultured Chloroflexota bacterium | reverse complement strand
CTCGCGTGGGATACCCGCTTGTACAAGCGCATCAACCAAGGGCGCGTCATTATCGTCGCGTTCGATGATAACGCTGTCCCCAATCAGTCGCACAATCAGATCCGCGCTAGCAATCCGCTTGCCATCAATATATCCAACAGAGACAACCGTAAATGCCTGCTGCTCAGGATTGGCGACGAGGTAAGCATACCCATTCAATCCTTTACCCGTGTAGCCAATAATTTCACGCTGCACAATCTCTTTTAAGGTATTCATTCATATCCCAGTCAAGAATTAGATGTCAACAGCACAAGTTCTGTATCAGGAATGAGATGGATGTACCGTTGCTGCACAACCTCATAGGTTTTTGGGTCAGTCACAAAGAAAAATTTATAATCTGCAATTGCTCGGTTCAGTTTGTCGAAATCTTTTTGAAAACTTGATTTCTGTTGTGAGCCAAGATCATTCTTTGCCGCTGAATACGGTACAGTTGTTTTTACCTCTGCGACGATACGCTGTCCGTGTGCTGTCATTAACTCAACATCTAATCCAGGAGCACCTTGAGGCTTCAACGCTGCATCGTAGTTCCCTATATCAAATCGAGTTGCCAAATACTGCTTCGCCAGCAAACAAGCGATAAAACTATAATCGTTGCTTGTGTTGCCTTGAATAGCTCGAATTTTTCCTAAATATTCAAACCATGAAGCAGCATCAGCATTTTCAACAGGCTGATTTTCATTCAAAAACTCACGAAGCAACTCAATATTCTGACGAATACGATGTAAGTAAACGCTTTCTCCAAGGGTGTATTCCGTCAACTTCGCATCCCTTTTTAATTTACTCTTGCTCTTGATCTTTCGCGATGCGATACCCCAAGCGGCGCATAAACTGCTCGTCGCCGCGCCAGTTCTTTTGCACTGTCACATGCAGTTCAAGGTACACATCCGTATCGAGCATATCGCGCAGTTCTTGACGCGCTTCCATGCCGATTTGCTTGAGCATCGCACCGCTTTTGCCGATGATAATGCCCTTCTGCGAATCGCGCTCCACATAGATCACGGCGCTGATGAAGTGCTTGCCTTTCTCGCGCTCTTTGTATTCCACGACTTCGACGGCAACAGAATGCGGTATTTCCTGCTCGGTGTGCAAGATGATTTTCTCGCGCACGACTTCGGCGGCGACAAAGCGCATGTTGACTTCGGTGAGTTGGTCAGCCGGGTAGTAGCGCGGACCTTGCGGCATTTGCTCCAAAAGATACGCGACCAATTCATCCACGCCGTCGCCATTCTGCGCGCTGATGAGCCGAGCGTCTTGGTGTTCAATCAGCGCTTTGTGTGCAGCAGCATGTGCGTCACGTTCTTCAGGTTTCAGCGCATCAGCTTTGTTCAGCGCCAGCACAACAGGGGTATCGCCGCGCAGCTTTGTCAACGTTTCGGCGATATATTTGTCTCCTGCTTGCGGTTCTTCCGAAACATCCAACACCCACAAAATCACGTCGGCATCTTTCAGCGCCATCTCAGCGGTTTGTACCATGAATTCGCCGAGCTTGGTCTGCGGTTTATGCAGCCCTGGCGTATCCACAAACAGGATTTGTCCATGTTCCGTACTGTAGATACCCAACTGCTGCTTGCGCGTGGTTTGCGGCTTCGGCGAGACAATCGCGATTTTTTGCCCCAGGATGCGGTTAATCAGCGTGGATTTGCCGACGTTTGGGCGTCCCACGACGGCAATCACGCCAGAACGGTGGTCTTCGGGTAACTTCTCATCAAAAGGATCAAGTTCAGACATTCGTATTCCAAGCATCTAATGAATCATAACGCGGTAGATATTCAATCAAATAAGGTGGCAGCCCTTCTACTGAAGCCGCAATCAACGCGGTAGGGCGGTATGCAGGGGTCGTTGCCTGTTCATCGGTATAAACCAGCACTTCGACAGGCTGCCCCATATCTAAGGTACGCACCATCACCATATCGTCCTGACCATCATTGCGAAAGCCGACGACATCAGCGCGAGGATGCAGGTTGCTTTTCTTGACGAGAAACGACCATGCATCTTCGCCTGTCAGCATATCACCGTAATCTAAGACAAGCAATCCCGGCACAATCGAGAGAAAGGATTTGCCCACATAGCGCACACCGTAACGAATCACGAACTGCCCGCTTGCCAGCGTTTCAGCACCTTCCTGAGGCGACAACGCTACTGCCTGGCGGCTGTTGTAGCTGAGCACCACGCCATTGAAGACTTCACCAAACGGCTGGCGCGGTGGAATGTTCGGCGGCATGATACTTAATGTGTGCCCTGTGCAGCAGGTTTTTCGGGCGCAGGTTCATCGACGTGCGTCTCGCCCGGTGCTTCGTGATGCTCATCATGATGTCCGGTGTACATCGGCACTTCAATGTTATCGAAGTGTTTATGGGGTTGTACCACGCCAAACCAGCCAGCGATGCCGACTACGAACAGCGCCAAGCCCGCCGCGAACAGCAGTCCAATGGCATTCGAATCAGCGTTTGCGCCTAGAATTGAGCCAATGCTTAAGGCAATGACCATCAGAATGAGTCCAGAGCCAGCGACCATCGCCAAGCCTAACGTGAGTGGGGTAAATTTTTTCCCTGTACCAGTTGCCATAAAAACTATACCTTTGCGAGTAATCGGAATATGCATTAGATTCTGCCTATTGAGAGACATCACGTCAAGTCTTTACAAGGAAATTGCGAATGACTATTGAGCGCATTTTGTTAATTCGGCACGGTGAGACAGATTGGAACGTTGCAGGACGCTGGCAAGGACACGAAGGCGTGCCTTTAAACGAAAATGGAAAAACTCAGGCGCATAAACTCGCAGAGCATTTGAGTATGCGCCCGATTGGCTCGATCTTCTCCAGCGATTTGCCACGCGCCCTCGAAACGGCAGAGCGTTTCCGCCGCGTCGCCCGGTCGGTCGCACGAGGCGACGGTGTAAAGTTGGTCGTCCTCGACCAGCTTGTTGCCGACTTTCATCCAGACGATTCTTTGTCCCTTCGGCGCGCCCAGACGAACGCGCACCGACATTCCACTCGGACGCGCTCCCCAGCCGCCGCGTTGCCCGTAAGCGTCCGCCGCGAAAACGTCTTCGAGACTTTTTTCCCAAAATTCGCGCAATTGTTTGC
>CALMZT010001239.1 GCA_937870805.1 uncultured Chloroflexota bacterium | reverse complement strand
TTCGCCCGCTGCTCAGCCCTGTACGCTTGTCCCGACAAAGATGTTGTGAACCCTTGTAACCTTCAAACTAAATTTGAGGCGATTGCCCTGATCTCCCCTTCATTCCTGGCTCTCATAATCCACCGCCGCCGACACTTCCAACACCGAGCGAATATATGGCAACACTTCCACATGATCGGGATGCACATTGTAGATTTTCAGGTCATCCAGCGAGTCGAACTTCGACACTAGTGCCACATCGTAAGAACGTTCGCTGTGCAGCACGTCAATGCCCACTTCATAATGTTTGATCTGCGGGATTTTGGCGGGCAGCGTCATCAGCTTCTCTTTGACAAGCTGCGGAATTTGCGGGTCACGCTCTTTGAATTTCATGAAGACGATGTGGGTAATCATATTTTCTCTCGATGATTTAGGGTTGCGATATAAAGTTTGTAGTGGGCGATGTCGCCTCGCCCACTACGCTGACCATGAGCTTATCCGACGCTGCCCGTGTCCCCACCGACGCCCCAGATACGCACGCCACCGTCCGCGCCGACAGTAATCATCACTGTGCCATTCGGCGCAAACGAGATGCTTTGCACCGCGCCGTTATGCGCTTGCAAGCCATTCACCAGAGGCGTGGTCGGGCTGCCGAAGTCCCACACCCACACGCGCCCATCGACTGAACCCGCCGCCAGCAGCAGTAAACCACCCGCGAGTGGATTTTCGCCTGTGCGCAGTGGGCTAAATGCCATCGTGTTCAGCGTCACGAGCGTTTCCCCATCGCGGACGCTGAATTCGGTGCGCGCGCCAGTTTGCCACTGAAAAACGTCGATAATGCCGCCTGACGTCACCGCTACCAGCGACCCATCGCTGCTAAAGGCGATGCTGGTAATCGGGAACTCGCGCACCGTCGTAGCGAAGCCCTGCTCACCTGTGCCGAGATCAATCAGCGTGAGCTGTCCCGTATCGTTGCCTGTCGCCAGATAGCGGCTGTCAGGCGACAGCGCCGTCGCCGTATAGCCCGCGCCAATGGTCAGCACATCGGCAATCGCTGCTGCGTTGCCTGCGGTGAGCCGCGTGCGCGTTGAAGGCTGCCCCTCTGCCAGCGTCGTCGGCTCAAGGTAGTATTCGCCGTTGTAGCCTTCTGCTACCCAACCTGTAACCGGTCCGCCGGGTCCGTTATAACGCACTTGCCAATAGAGCAAACTGCCCAATGAACAGCGCGGTCCGTTCAGTATCTCCAGAATGCTGTCTTGCGGCACATCGGCGAGGCTCTGGCTGCCGCGTGCAGGCTCTACGCGCAGGCTCACCGTCATATTCGGGAGCACGCGCGCCTGCTGTCCTACCGCTAAACGGGTTTCGATAAAGGGAATCGCTCCCGGCGCAACCTGGCAGCTTTCCGCCGAGCTTGACGAACTGCACAAACGGACAATCGATTGGTCTTCCGACACACGGTAATCGTAAGTGACATTTTCAAAGGTCATGAGGAAGCGAAAGCCGCGCACGACGC
This sequence comes from uncultured Chloroflexota bacterium, assembly GCA_937870805.1. Lineage (GTDB taxonomy): Bacteria > Chloroflexota > Anaerolineae > Aggregatilineales > Phototrophicaceae > JACAER01. The sequence goes on along the minus strand of CALMZT010001239.1, from coordinate 1,390 downwards.
CTTGCGTGTACACTTGCCCTGCCTGCGGACATCCAAGACTCGAATCATCATAAAGTGATTCCGTCCATGACCAGTCGGAGAGGTCATTGACCGTCACGGTGCGCCCGACCAGTGTGCTCAACGCGGTCAGCGCAGCGTTGATTTGCACGGGCGCTTGTGCCTGCACAGCCAACGGCAGCACCAACAATGCCAATAAACCGAATAGGATGAGCAAACGTCTGAGGTTCATCTCTGGACTCCTTGCAGTTCAATTGAACAGTTAAAAAAGCCAACTCAAATGTAACGAGTTAGCTGTAGGTTCGGCAACATGAAGTTGAGAAGTCGTGAGGATGGCGTAGGTTAATCGGCTACCATTCGCCGTCAACCCATTTGCGCACGACGATGCGTGTGGGGGCAAATGCCAATTCCGGCAGCGCATGGCGCGCAAACCATGCCACTTCCGCAGCGTCATCGCCCGCCTTGAGCTGCCCGCCTGTAATCTGCCCACGAAAGGCAATCACCAGATCGGCTTTGCCACCATCGTCAAAACGCCCGAAGACTTCCAGGAGTTCGAGCGCATCAATCTCCAAGCCTGTTTCTTCGCGTACTTCGCGGCGCGCGGCATCACGCGGGTTTTCGTCGGAATCCATAAATCCCGCCGGGCACACCCACAGCCCTTTAGCAGGGTCTAAGGCGCGTTTCGCCAACAGGATTTGATCGTCTTTGGTTATCAGCACCAACACTGCTACTGAAGGGGCGAAGAAGACGATATGCCCACACTTGGGACACACCGGGCGCATTCTGCCGTAGCGCTCATGCTGTTCCATTGCTGTTCCGCAGATTGGGCAGAAATTCGCCACTTCATCCATGATTATCGCCCTTCTTTTCGCGCACGGATGCGATTGCCCCTCCGTGTCACCGCCGTCATATAGGCGACGCCGAATAACAGCGCACCGCCCAGCACGAGTCCCACTCCTAGTATAGAGGGAATCGCATTTCGCGGCGCAGCGCTGGCAGGGACAGCCGTTGGCGCAGGCGTGGCAGTTGGATTAGCGACTGCTGTCGGGGCAGGCACATCGCTGGCGATGATCGTCGGCTCTTGTGCCATTTCCACTGCTTCAGTTTGCTGTTCCTGCATCACGAAGGGGTCAGCACCAGCAGGGGCTTCGCTGGGCGGCGCGTTACGCATTGTCGCAGCGTCGGCAGCCGACTCCGCCGTAGTTTCACCAGCAGCATTAGAGGCGGCTGCTATTTCTGCCTGCGCAGGTGTTGGCATGGGCGTCCCGCTGGGCTGCGGTGCCATCATCGCAATCGAATCTTCAGCGTTATCATTTTTTGCTACCTCTGCGTCAGGCTGAATCTCAACGACTGCTGTCGTAGTGCTCACCGCGCCCCGTCCTGCACCCCCACT
>CALMZT010001238.1 GCA_937870805.1 uncultured Chloroflexota bacterium | reverse complement strand
CTGGGGATGAGTGGCGTTGATCGCGGACTTGTGCGCGCCAGGCAAATGTCACCCGAAATGGGCTTAACCGGAACGGTAACTTCCGTGCGTGGTGAAGTGCTGCTTGATCTCCTGCGGCAAGGGGTAACGCCTGTTGTTGCGCCTGTCTCTTTGGGTGAGCACAGTGCCTATAACGTCAACGCCGATCATGTGGCAGGCGCAATCGCCGTCGCCATTCAAGCGCAGCGTATTATATTTTTAACCAATCTCGAAGGCGTGCTTAATCAGGGACAAGTCATCTCCTCGCTGTCGATTGCGCGCGCCGAAGCCTTGATTGCTGGCGGTCACATCTTCGGCGGCATGATCCCCAAAGTGCGTACAGCGCTGCACGCGATAGATGATGGCGTACCTCAAGCCGTCATCACGAATTTGAACGGATTGAAGACAGGTGGTGGTACAGTCTTCACACACGCCGAAACCGCTGACGATGAGTCATGATCCGTTCGTCTTGTAGGCTTATGGAGTAAGGAAAGCAGCATGGTGATAAACTTGACAGATCAAATTATCGAGCAAGAGCATGATTACATCGTGCAAACCTATAAGCGCGCGCCTTTCGTGCTGGTGCATGGCGAAGGCGTGACTCTCTATGACAGCGAGGGCAACGCCTATCTCGATTGGGCAGCCGGAATTGCTGTCAACGCGCTAGGCTACGGCGATCCCGAACTCACACGCGCCATCAGCACCGCCGCTTCTAGCCTGATTCATGTCAGCAATCTTTACCTGACAGCGCCGGGCGTAGAGTTGGCAAAGCTGCTGTGCGAACAGTCCTTTGCAGACAAAGTGTTTTTCTGCAACAGCGGCACTGAGGCGAACGAAGGCGCAATCAAATTCGCGCGCAAGGTCGCCTACGAAAAAGGTCTGACCGACAAGACCGAAATCGTCTGCTTCACCAACGCCTTTCACGGGCGCACCATCGGCGCACTGTCGCTCACCCCGCGCGACAAGTATCAGAAGCCGTTTGCCCCTTTAATGCCAAATGTCGTCGTCGCTGAGTTTAACAGCATCGAGAATGCAAAAGCCGCGATCACTGACAAAACCGCTGCGGTCATCGTCGAGCCAATTCAGGGCGAAGGCGGCATCAATGTCGCAACGCCCGAATTTCTACGCACGCTGCGTGATCTGTGTGACCAATACCATGCCATATTGATTTACGATGAAATCCAGTGCGGTATGGGACGCACGGGGACGCTTTGGGCGTACGAACAGTCAGGCGTCACGCCGGATATTTTGACAGCAGCGAAGCCTTTAGCGGGCGGCTTGCCCATCGGTGCGATCTTGGTCACGGAGAAAGTTGCCAGCGCGCTGCATCCTGGCGATCACGGTTCGACCTTCGCAGGCGGACCCCTCATCACAAGCGCTGCGCGCGTTGTACTTGAGCGTGTCAGCCAGTCGGAATTTCTTGCGCATGTGCAGCGAGTAGGCACATATTTGCGGGAACGCTTGTCGGAAATCAACAGTCCGCTGATCCAAACGGTGCGCGGGCAGGGCTTGATGGTTGCGATAGAACTGAAGGTCGATGCTGCGCCAATCATTGAAGAAGGCTATAAGCACGGATTGATTATGGTCAACGCGGGCACAAATGTATTGCGTTTAGTGCCGCCGCTGATTGTCGAAGAAAATCATGTTGATACCTTAGTCGAGCGCTTATCGACCATTCTTGCGAAAGTGGGAAGTTGACGATGAACAAAGTGCAAACGACGATTGAAGGGGTTTCGGGTTTTAGTGCTGTCGGTGTCAATTGTGGATTGAAAAAAGATCCCACGCTGCTGGATTTCGCGCTGATCGTCAGTGATCGTCCCTGTGTCGCGGCAGGCGTATTTACAACCAATCTCGTCAAAGCCGCCCCCGTGCTGGTCGATCTCCATCACCTTGAGCTGTCCGCCGATCAAACACGCGCGATTGCCATCAATTCCGGCTGCGCCAATGCCTGCACAGGACGTAAGGGTATGCAGGATGCTCAAGTCACAGCGCAGTGGGTGGCAGAAGCAATTGGCTGCCGCCAGGAGAATGTACTGGTGATGTCTACAGGTGTAATCGGCACACACCTCGCGCTGGACAAAATCCGCAATGGCGTTGATGCAGCCTGCGCCTCGCTCAATAATGATTGGCAAACAGCAGCGCGCGCCATCATGACCACAGACACACGCCCAAAGCTGGCATCGGTGACCGTTGAAACGCCCCAAGGAAACTACACGATTGCGGGCATCGCTAAAGGCGCGGGTATGATTGCGCCCAACATGGCGACGATGCTCTCTGCGGTAGTCACCGATGCAAAACTCAACGTTGAACAAGCACAGAAACATTTGTCACGAGCGACAAAAACATCGTTCAATTGTATCGTCGTCGATGGTGATATGAGTACCAACGACACGTTGCTGCTGCTGGCAAACGGTGCAAGTGCCATTGGACTCGATACTCTCGAAGCCGAAAATGATTTTTATGCGGCATTGGAGCAGGTTTGTGTCTCACTGGCACAAGCGATTGTGCGCGATGGGGAAGGCGTGACCAAATTAATCACTCACAATTTGCAGGGAGTGCAGAATGTTGGGGCTGCCCATCTAATGGCAATCACAAA
>CALMZT010001237.1 GCA_937870805.1 uncultured Chloroflexota bacterium | reverse complement strand
CTGAAAACGTTGACCGCACGCAGATAAGCAATATCGGGGTCGCCCGCGTTCATCATGCCTACAGGTGCGGCATACATCGCTGCGCCACAGTTGACCATGTTACCGATGCCAGCTTCGCGCGGGTTGACACTCGCCAAGCGTAGGCGTATCAGGAGATATTTTTCGGGGTAAAACAGGCGCTCAACTAAGGGTTGTTCGCGCTGATATTCAGGAATCCAGATGGACTTATCGACAATTTCCGGCAGTAGATAGGTCGCCATGTCGTGCGCGTCAATCTGCCCGCCTTTCGCAAGATAAGCGCGGCACAACGCCAGCACCATCAGTGTATCGTCGGAGACGTTGCCATCCCCTTTATGGCGTCCATCTGGTTTCGTGCCGAAGGGCGGCGCAAAGTCCTCTACGCGCCCGCCAAAACGCTGGCGAATTTCCTGCGGGGTGCGCCCCTCAGTGGAAGTGCCAAGCCCATCACCGATTGCGCCGCCGATCAAACATCCAGCAAATTTATCTTCTATTGTAGAGCTGAGACCGGTCTCATTTTGTGCCATAATAAAAACTAATTCCTTCAATCACTACTGCAATGCTGCCGTCGAACTCCGCTGCACCAGGGTGCAGGGAAGCAAAATGTGCTGCGTCTCGTCGGATTCTGCTTCCTCAATCCGCGCCAATAAGAAGCGCGCCGCTGTCACACCGATGGCATATTTGGGCTTGGCGATGGTGGTCAATGGCGGATAAGTCGTCGTTGCTGCGAAAATATCGTCCATGCCGATGATCGACATTTCCTCTGGCACGCGAAGCTGCGCCATTTGTGCCGCCCGCAGCGCGCCTAATGCAATAATGTCGTTGACCGCGAAGACCGCCGTGGGTGGTTGCGACATGTCCAGAAGCTGGCGCATGGCGTCGTATCCGCCTTCCTGCGTAAAGGTCGTCTGGATAATGAGTGTCGGGTCAACGGGTAAGTGATGTTCACGATGAGCTTTGATGTAGGTATCACGGTGGGTATGCGACTTGCGCCGCCGCAGAGGTCCGGCGATCAAGCCGATACGCCGATGACCGAGTTCGATGAGGTGCTGCATTGCCAGATCGCCCGCCTGTGCCGAATCGCTGCTGACAGTATCGAAATCAGGATAGCTTTCGCCTGAAGCGAGTAAAACCACCGGGACAGGGATTTGCATGAGATCGGCGTTGAGTGTGCCTGTAGGGTTGATGATGAGTCCGTCGAACTGGTTCTGGCGCATCTTGCGCAGATGTTTTTCTTCGCGTTCGGCATTCCAGTCGTTGTTCATCAGCACGACGGTGTAGCCCGACTGCTCTACGGTATCCTGTACGCCGCGCGCCACTTCGGGCCAGAAGGGGTTGGTAATGTCGGGGATGGAAAGTGCGATCATGTACGTGCGCTCAGAACGCAGGCTGCCCGCGATGGCGTGCCGTTCGTAACCGAGTTGGCGCACCGCGTCAAGCACACGTTCGCGCGTCTGTTCGCGCACGAGTTCATAATCGCTGTTGACCACACGCGCCGCCGTTGCTTTGGAGACACCAGCGAGTTTGGCGACATCACGTAAGGTCGGACGTTTCTTTATCATAAAAAGCACACAAATAATCTGGATATTTTCAAATGAGACCGATCTCATTTTTCTAAAATAGCACTATCTCGCTGTTCTGTCAAGAAATTTGTCAACATGGGGTGGTGATTTTAGATATTGGTCGGGCGAACACCTTGGTTCATATACGTCAAGCGAGACCTTAATTAATATCTGAAAACGGGATGACACGTTGGTCGTCCCCTACGAATGTCGGTTTAGGATGATTAGATTCAAGCGAAAATCGTATTAGTTAAGGCTTATCTTGATGCCAATGAACACATTGGTTCGCCCCTACGTAGCCTCAATGTTCACCACTCCCGTCACCATCAGCCGTCAAGCACAAACCAATCTCCAAATGAAATTGACACATGCCTCATGATCTCGTTACACTCAGCCGAGTATGAGCAATGATTTTCGGCAGAGGAGCGTTTTATGGTATTACCTGTGAATCCTGAATACTTAGCAGCATCAAATCGCTACGAGCAGATGCCCTACAAATACAGTGGACGCAGCGGTCTCAAGCTCCCCGTCGTTTCGCTGGGGTTGTGGCACAATTTTGGCGGCGTCGATTTACTTGAAAATGGGCGGGCGATGCTGCGCCGCGCATTCGATTTAGGGATCACGCATTTTGACCTGGCGAACAACTATGGTCCGCCGCCCGGTTCTGCTGAAGAAGCTTTCAAAATGATTATGGACAAGGATTTCCGCCGCTACCGTGATGAGTTGATGATCTCCACGAAAGCAGGCTATTATATGTGGGCTGGTCCTTATGGCGAGTGGGGGTCACGCAAATACCTGATTGCCAGCCTCGACCAAAGCCTGAAACGCATGGGCTTGGATTACGTAGACCTCTTTTACCATCATCGCCCCGACCCCAACACGCCGCTCGAAGAAACGATGGCGGCGCTGGATCATATCGTGCGGCAGGGGAAAGCCTTATACGTGGGCATTTCCAATTACAACGCCGAACAAACCCGCCAGGCGGCGCGGATACTGCGCGAGTTAGGGACGCCGTGCCTCATCAATCAGGTGGTGTACAGCATGTTCAACCGTTGGGTCGAACCCGATTTGCTCGACGTGGCGACTAAAGAAGGCGTCGGATTGATCTTCTTCTCACCACTGGCACAAGGGCTGCTCACTGATCGTTATCTTCAGGGACTTCCTGCCGACTCGCGCGCGGTAAAATCGGGCGTGTTCCTCAAGAGCGACCAGATCACCCCAGAATATCTTGCCAGAGCACGGCGCTTGAATGACATTGCTTTGGCGCGTGGTCAAACGTTGGCACAAATGGCGCTGGCGTGGGTCATGCGCCATCCGTCAGCCACGTCGGTACTCATCGGCGCAAGCACCGTGAAACAGGTCGAAGACAACGCGGCAGTGGTGAAAAACCTCTCGTTTACGACTGAGGAACTCACAGCCATCGAAGCCGTGCTGAAGGGGTAAAAGTCTGGTTCATGGAATATCGTGTTCTCGGTAAGACAGGGTTAAAGGTCTCAGCGCTGGGCTTTGGGGCGTCACCCTTGGGCGGCGCGTTCGGTGACGTTGACGAGCGCGAAGCCGTCCGTGCGGTTCACACTGCTGTCGAGCGCGGCGTGAACTTCTTTGATGTGTCGCCTTTTTATGGCAGCACCAGGGCTGAAACCGTGCTTGGTAAGGCGCTCAAGGAAATCCCGCGCGACGCCTATCACCTTGCCACCAAAGTTGGGCGCTATGGTGACAGCGACTTCGACTTTTCTGCGCAGCGCGTCATCGCCAGTGTGGATGAGAGTCTGGCGCGGCTCAACGTCGAATATGTTGACCTCATCCAGTGTCATGACATTGAGTTCGGTTCGCTCGATCAGATTGTTGAGGAAACGATTCCGGCGCTGTGCAAAGTGCAGGCGATGGGCAAGGCGCGTTTTGTCGGCATCACGGGTTTGCCGCTGAAGATTTTTCCCTATGTCGCAGACCGCATTGAGGTGGACACCATTCTCTCGTACTGCC
>CALMZT010001236.1 GCA_937870805.1 uncultured Chloroflexota bacterium | reverse complement strand
GCGATGTTCGTGTGGCAAGCAGGTGGCGACTACGTGTCGGAAGACCGCGCGACCTCGCCTATCGACAGCCCTGAAGCGATTGAGGGTTTTGAATTCTACATGCAGTTAGCTTACAACCCCGAACTTTCGCCCAGCCCCGATGTGATCTCTGAGCAAGGGTTTGGCGAACTGTTCAAGGCAGGGCGTGTGGCGATGTTCATGGGTGGCGCTGCCGATGACCTTGATCGCGTAGAAGGGTTGGACGTAGGTGTCGTGAGCGTGCCGCGTAACCCGACGACAGGCGACAACACCACCTTCGCCTGGACAGCCTCAACGATGATATCCGCAAGCACGGAAAATCCTGAACTGGCGTGTGATGCGCTGGTCGCGTTGACCGAAGGCATCCAGAACTGGAAGATCGTTTCGCCGCGCATCTCTCAGGCAACCGTCGAGCATCTGGTCGCCTCCGAACCACGCAAGGAAGGCAACGCCGAAGCCATTTTGGAAGCTGTGCCTTCAATGCGCGCTTTCAATCTGTTCCCAGGCTGGCTCGAATGGAACAGCGTGTTCTGGGGTCAGTTCATGGGTCCGCTGCTGAACGACGAAACCGACCTCAGCGTCGCAGAATTGGCGGCAGAGGTACGCCCTGAACTCGAAGAACTCCTGCCGGAAGCGCAATGAGTCCGCTTGCGCCGCTTGGGGTTCAAAACCCCAAGCTAGCAGGAAAACGGTAAGCCCACTGAAGGGGCTGGAAAGACCCGGCACTTACTATTAAAAAACCGCCCCTTATCGAGGGTAGTGGTGAACGTAGGGGAGCACCAATGTGTGCTCCCTCCAAAATAAATTAGGACTTATGCAATTGACGGGCGAACGTCGCTTCGCTTAGGTGGTTCGCCCCTACGGATAGCAGAAATTCGAACTCAACTGCGTAACTTCTATAAAGATACAGGGGAGCGCCAATGTGTGCTCTCCATTCCCCAAAAGTTTATGGAATAGATTGAGGAGCGGGCGATGGGCGAGGCGATTGCAACCTATCTACCGACGTTAGTCCGCTACATTCTGGTAGCGATTGGCCTGGGCATCGTGATGTACGGGGCATTTCGTCTGCAAATCGCCCTTGGCATCAAACGCGAAGCCGCCACCGGGCGCGCGCTGGTGCTGCCCTGGTTCATCGGCTTTTTAATCTTCAACGTGTTTACGATTGGCTCATCCCTTTATTTGAGCTTTACCGAATATAACTTATTTCGCGCGCCGGAATGGGTCGGTCTGGACAACTACGCTCAATTATTCGATGTCAGCGCGGGCACACTGCAATCGCGCACCCAGCGCAGCGAAGACGTGCTTGCGCCGCGCCACGACGAAGTGATTCGCATCGAAATTGGCGAGGGTGGCTGGGTCTTCGGCGCAGCAAATGAAGACTTCTGGCGCAGCATGAAATTGACGATGACATATGCCTTCCTCAGCGTGCCGATTGGACTCGCGGCGTCGTTGGGCGTTGCCCTGCTGCTCAATCAGCATGTGAAAGGCTTGAGCTTCTGGCGCGTGCTGTACTATGCGCCCGCCATTATCCCTGTTGTGTCTACGGTACTGCTTTGGCGCTGGATTTTTTCAAATTCCGGTCTCATCAACAGCATGTTCGCGCCTGCATACCGCGTGCTGGGTGTTGATCCGCCGCGCTGGTTCAACGATCCGTCGTATGCGCTGCCCGCGTTTATCATCATCAGCCTGTGGGGTGTCTTCGGCGCGAATTCGGTGATTCTGCTGGCGGGCTTAAAAGGCATCCCCAAAGATTTGTACGAAGCTGCGACGGTTGACGGCGCAGGGGAATGGGCTAAATTCAGGAACGTCACAATACCGATGCTCAGTCCGGCGCTGTTCTACAACCTTGTCGTCTCGACCATCGGCGCATTGCAAATCTTTGAAGTCGCTGCCTTCATCCGCACCCCCGCCAGCGTCGGCACATTCCTCAACTGGCTCATCTATACTGAAGCCTTTGGGTTCCGCCGCATGGGGTTAGCGTCGGCGATGGCGTGGATCATGCTGGTTGTGATTGTCATCCTCACGACGATCATCTTCCGTTCATCATCGGCATGGGTCTTCTATCAGGGTGCACGCGAAGGGGAGGGATAAATGGCTGCACAAACGGCTGCAAGTTCGTATATCGAAGACACCGCACCACCGCAGGGACGCGGCTACATCATTAAACAGATTGCGGTTTACGCGCTGTTGATCCTGGGCGCAGTCATCATTCTGCTGCCGATTGTGTGGATGATCTCGACCTCACTAAAGACCGAAGATCAACTATTTACTGGAACAGTCAACCTCATCCCAAATCCGGCTGTGCCACAGAACTATATTGACGTGTGGGACAGCTTCTCATCCATCAACCCCCAGATGACGGCGTGGCGCATCCTCGCCAATACGCTGTTTATCACGGTGCTGGCGATGGTGGGTGAAATCTTCAGCGCGTCGATTGTGGCGTATGGCTTTGCGCGCTTTCGCTGGCGTGGGCGTGACCTGCTGTTCGCGCTGATGCTCGGTACAGTGATGATTCCTTCCATCGTCACGCGCATTCCGAGCTTTCTCGTGTGGAAGCAGTTCGATTTGCTCGATACTTACGACCCGCTGACGGTTCATGCGTTGTTTGCGTGGGGACCGTTGTATGTGTTTTTGATGCGCCAGTTCTTTCTCACGATTCCGCGCGAACTTGAAGAAGCGGCGCTGATCGACGGTGCGAACACGGTACAAATCTACTGGTTCATCATGCTGCCGCTGATTCGCCCGATCATGCTGGCGATTGCCGTGCTGTCGTTTCAGGGTAACTGGAACAACTTTGGCGGCGCGCTGATTTATCTGACGACGCCCGAAAAGTTCCCGCTGGCGCTGGCGATTCGCTTCTTCGATAGCTCGCTGTCCATCGAAGCGCCGCAGTGGCATTACATGATGGCGCTCTCGACGATGATGGCAGCGCCAATCTTGCTGCTGTACTTCCTGGCACAGAAGCAGTTCATCGAAGGCATCAACGTCGGCGCAGTGAAGGGCTAAAAATAGCAATGAGTGATGAGTGATGAGTGATGAGGCTAAACCGTCGCGAAGACTTTAACCGCCGCGCACTTTGTAGGGGCAAGGCATGCCTTGCCCCTACTTATCTCGGCGTCTCGTTGGTTCAATTCTCTTAGGACTTACGTAGTTGACCCATGACTTGTGCCTGAACAAGGGGTTTAAACCCCTTGTTCGTGAACTCAACTACGTAACTTCTATCTCTGTTGTTTTATCTTTGCGATCTTTGCGCCTTTGCGGTGAGTAGTATTGTTTTAAATGTTTGGATAATCCCATGAAAAAATTTCTATTCCTATCCTTACTCCTCTCCTTCGCCCTCGTCGGCAGTGTCCATGCGCAAGAAACACCTGACCTCGTGAACCTTGACCATCTGCGCTTTTTAACCGAGCCGGTCACCGTTGATGGGCGCAACATGGCAATCGTACATATCTACTCCGAATATCCCGATTACGAATGGGTTGACGCGGCTGGCGAAGGTATCAGCGCTGTCGATGACGTAGCGCGCGCTGCCGTCGTTTATCTGTGGCAGTACGAGCGCACAGGCGACGAGTCGCTGCTTGAGTTGGCGCGCGAGTGCCTGGAATTTGTACGCTACATGCAGCTTGAAAACGGCGAGTTCTACAACTTTGTCTATGACCGCGAAGGTACAATCAACGAAACGGGTAACACCAGCTACGCCAGTCTCGGCTGGTGGGCAATGCGTGGGCTGTGGGCGCTGGGTGAAGGCGTGCGCGTCTTCCAAACCGTTGACCCCGACTACGCGGACACGCTGGCAGAATCATATCTGCGTACCGAAACAGCACTTGGGGCAACGCTTGCCAACTACGGGCAAATGAATACGTTTCATGGATTTGAAATTCCCGCGTGGCTGCCCGGCGGCGAAACGGCGATCAGTGGCATCGCGCTGCTGGGCATGGCGGCATACTACGAAGCACGCCCCAACGAAACCACTGCCAGCATCATGACACGCATCGCTGATGGTGTGGCGCAGTACCAATTGGGCGACGACAGCACTTACCCCTTTGGAATGCACCCGGTACAGGCGAACGCGCCGGGCTTCTGGCACGCATGGGGCGCGCACGCCGAACACGGACTTGTCATGGCAGGCATGGCGCTTGGCCGCCAGGATTGGATTGACTCAGCAGCGGCTTCAGCGAACTCGTTCCTGCTGCGCTTGCTGGCGTTCGAGCAGATTCGCAACATGGGCAACATGCCAGATCGTTTAGGACAAATTGCGTATGGCACGAACATGCTGGTGCAAACCTATGCCTCGCTGTTCCGCGCAACAGGTGATGAAAAATACGCGCGCTACGCCGGATTAGCCGCAAGCTGGTATTTCGGCAACAACATGGCAGGCACGCAGATGTACTATCCCGAAAGCGGGCGCGTCTACGATGGCATCAACGGTCCGGTGTCGTGGCGCGTCAATCGCAATGCGGGTGCGGAATCGACCATCGAAGGGCTGATGAGTATGATTGCCATCGCTGACATGCCGCTGGCAGTAGATTATCTACGCGTGACTCCCGCAGGCGGCAATATGTACCAGATTTTGGAAGCCGAAGATGGGCAGCGCGTCGTCGGCACGCCCGTTTATTACACAGGCGATTGGACAGGCGAGGGCTACATCAGCGGCGGGCGCTACGTCGGTCTCGGTGAAGGACAGCGTATGAGGCTGGCTTTCAATGTCGAACAGGAAGATGATTATCTAGTATATGTAGCTCAATTGCGCCAAGCAGCCAACAGCAGCGCCTTCACCGTGCAGCGTGGTGATACAGTGCCCACCATTGACGGCGATCTCAGCGATTGGTCAGCGGATATACCCGCGCTCGTTGCTGATCGACAGCAGCAACTACTACGCGGCGGCGGCATCTGGCGCGGCGCAGAGGTAGACAGCCATCGCGTGCGCCTGCTGTGGGATGATACGAATCTGTACGTCGCTGCGGAAGTGCGCGACCCCGAACACGAACAACCTTACACGCTTAGCACTGTCTGGCAAGCCGATACGTTATGGTTTTACATGACCAACACCGCCGACGCGCGCCAATTGAGCGCCAAATTCACCTTCGCGCAAACGCCTGATGGTCCCCAGGTGTGGGATTGGCTGCACACGGAGTTTTTGCAAGGCGCGGAGATGATGTGGCAAGCTGTCGATGAAGGCAGCTATGTCTACGAGGCGGCAATCCCCTGGTCAGCGCTGGGTGTGGACGCTCCAGAAGCAGGGATGCGTATCGGCTTGGAAGTCGGGCGCGGCGTCGGCGGCAACTCGTTCATGGATTTAACGGGACGCGACCCCGATGTGCCCGCCAATTTGCTGCAACTAATGCTGGTCGAGCCGGGCATGGATTTGAGCAGCAGCACGACACCCGACATCTTCCTTGACATTCGTTTAGACGACGGCGACTCGACACTTATGCCGCAGTCCGTTTTGCCCGATAGCGATTACTTCTGGCTGGATTTAGTCACGCCTGAGCCTGTGAGTCTTACAGCAGGTGAGCATTTGCTGCGCTATGGCTATGCCGACAACAGCGACGCCGAATCCGAGAATCCCGGCTTGGCGAAGGTCGATGCCTTCCTGATACAGCCTGTCACCGCGCGCCGCATCTTTACGCATCCCGATGGACGCACTATCACTTTTACCTACAACACGCTCACCGGCGAAACAACATGGGATGAGGAATAACCCCTAGCCCCCCCAACCCCCTTTCTCTGCTTGCGGGGAAAGGGGGAGAAATACAGAGACGCACGGGTATTTAAGTCTCTCTCCGCTGGCGGGGAGAGATTTAGAGAGGGGTTAATACCTTCTCTTCTCTTCACGACTAATGACTAACGACTAACGACTATTGACTAACCAACAACCGGAGTTTCCCATGCAACTCATACGCCATCCCCAAAGCCCGCTGCTGTACCCCAACCCGCTGCATCGTTGGGAGTCGGTCAACGTCTTCAACTGTGCGGTGATCGAACACAACGGGCTGTTCCACATGCATTACCGCGCGCAGGGCGTGGATTTCATTTCGCGCGTCGGATATGCCGTCAGCGTCGATGGCTTGCACTGGAATCGCCTCGAAAATCCCGTGCTGTCGCCGCACAACGGGCGCGAAGATTATCGCGGCGTGGAAGACCCGCGCGTGACCCCATTGGACGGTGTGTTTTATATGTGCTACACGGCATACGGCGCGAACGGCAACTATCCGATGATCGCGCGCTCACAAAACCTGATTACGTGGGAAGATGTCGCGCCGCTGGAAAAGACCGAAAACAAAGATCACGTACTGTTTCCCGAAAAAATCGGTGGGCGCTACGCCATCTTCCACCGCCGCCGCCCGCACATCTGGGTTGCCTACAGCGATGATCTCATCAATTGGACAGATCACACGATCATTATGTCGCCGCGTGAGGACAGCACATGGGATAGCAAAAGCATCGGTGCGAACGGCGTGCCCATCAAAACCGAACACGGCTGGTTGCTGTTTTATCACGGCTACGGCGCGGAGCATATTTATCGCCAATCCGTCGCGCTGCTCGATCTGGAAAATCCTGCGAAAGTCCTGCATCGCCCGACGGAATTCATCATGGAACCGACAGAGACGTGGGAGATTCGCGGCGACGTGCCCAATGTGATCTTTAGCTGCGCCAACATCGTCGTGGGCGATGAACTGCGCTTCTACTACGCAGGCGCAGATCGACTCATCGGCCTGGCAACCGCGCCCTTCGCCGATGTCGTGGAGTTCGCACGTCACGGCAAATAAGCACAACTGTAGGGGCGAACCTGTGTGTTCTCAGGCATCAAGATAAGCCTTAACGCTGCGGTTGCCAGCGCCAGAGGTTCAAAACCTCCGGCTAAGGGTGGTTTGGAACCCTTGAAAGGCTTGTTCTACAGCGGCGT
>CALMZT010001235.1 GCA_937870805.1 uncultured Chloroflexota bacterium | reverse complement strand
AAAGTCCTGAGGATATTGTAAAGAAGATTTGATAGAGCGTGCGCGCCTAGAGGGACTCGAACCCCCGACTCTCTGCTTCGAAGGCAGATACTCTGACCGCTGAGTTATAGGCGCACTGTTTATCATTGTAACGCAGACCATTAATCAGTCAAGGTACTGGAGCTACATTTCGCCTACGGCAATTGGATCCGTTGTGGGTGCGAGGCTGCCGCCAGCAGGTTCAGTCGAGATACCTATCCCATCATAACTATCCAGACCTTGCGGCGGATTGAAGATCAGGATGCTGCGTCCCTCATCGTCTACTGTGAAGATGCCTGCGCTAATCGGGGTGTTTCCATCAATCAGCCACAGTTGGTACGTCTGATCTGGCGATAGTATAGGCAACCCTGCCGTTGAGAGGATGGCAACCCGTTCCTCAGTGTTCCAGAAAACACGCGCATTCCCCTCTGAAGCGTTTAGGCTGACTTGTTCAACATTGCCTGCTGCAAGTGCAGCGATAAGCGTATCTTGTTGTTGTAGCTGCGCCATGACCTCATCTTGTGTCTGACGGATTTGCGACGTTACCGATGCCCAATAGGTGTTTGAAAGGAAAAGCAGCACCAACAGAGCAGCAGCCGCACTCATCCAAAAACGATTCAAAGGAACAGCTCGTGGTTTTGGTTGGGCAGTTTGTGATACCAGCGTGCCGGGTGCTGCGGTGTTCGCCGTTAACGTCATCAACTTGTCGTGCAGCGTCGCTGGGGGTATCGCAGGGGGCACCGTCTGAAGAATGGCTTCAGAGAGGGCAACGTATTCGGGAAGTTCAGCGGCGACATCGGGACAAAGCGGCAGCAGTGTTTTCACCAACCGCGTTTCATTTTCAGTCGTTGCCCCTATGCTATAGGCAGGGAGCAGCGCCTGAAGACTTTCGCAATCAGGTTCGCCTGAACTCATTAAAGGATTCGGATTCTCAGTCATTAACTAGACTCAATAGTGCAAGACAGCATTTATACTCATATTACGTAAAAAGTCGTAAAAATGGATTTCGCGTAATGTGAATTTATTATGAATCTCCATTCTTTTGGAGATTTGCATCTAACCACAATACCTTGAGCTTTTGCAATCCCAAGCGCAATCGGGTCTTGACGGTGCCTAATGGGAGCGTGAGTTCGTCGGCAATCTCGCTGTGCGATAAGCCTTGAAAAAAGGCTAGTTCAATCACCTGAATTTGCTCGTTAGGAAGCCTACTCATTAGAGACCGCAATAGCTGTCTATCTTGACCCTGTGGGGTATCCATGAATGAGCGTTTGCCGATCAGATCTTCAATGTCATCCAAAGCGACAGACGCCGGAGAGCGATTCTGCTCTTTGCGCAAACGATCAATGGCAGTATAACGGGTAATCGTCATTAACCAGGTTGATAATTTTCCCTTGTTGCCATCCCATGTATATGCCTGATTCCACACTTTTAGAAACGTGTCCTGGGTCGCTTCTTCGGCTAATGTAGAATTCGTCAATACACGCAGCGCCAACCCGTAAACCAGCCCACCGTAACGCTGGTACAGTTCTGAGAGCGCAGCTTGATCTTTGTGGATAATGCGCTTAATTAGTTGAGCTTCATCACTTATAAAGCTTTCAGACATGGGTTCAAACTCAACATTGTAGTGCTAAACGATATGGAGACGTACATACCGTTTATTGCGGGATTGTAACCTGCTGGAACGAAATTGGCTACATTTCGCTGGAATTGTAGTATAAGAGATAAGATTGTGCTACATAATCAACTATATGCAATAAAGGGTTCAGAAACTGCCAAGCTATGAAACGAAAAGGAAGCTCACAAACTTCTGTTTTGAAGTTCGCCGGGCTTCCTCATTTAACCAAACCGCATCAAAGTCAGTTGCTATTCTGCGCCATTTCTAAAGAATTCAGTTCGTACAAACCTGACTCGCGTTCGCGCTCCTGGCGGAATTGACGGGTGTACAGACGGTAGTAGTGACCTTTAGCACGCAGCAGTTCGGCATGGGTACCCATCTCAGAAATACCGCCATTCTCGATCACCAGAATGCGATCTGCGCGACGAATGGTCGAGAGGCGATGAGCGATAATGAAGCTGGTGCTGTGCTTCATCAACACTTCCATGCCTTTTTGGATGAGGGCTTCCGTCAGCGTGTCCACTGAACTGGTTGCTTCGTCCATAATGAAGATTTCAGGCTTTGCCAGAATCGCGCGGGCAAGACTAATCAATTGCTTCTGTCCGACAGATAACAGGTTGCCGCCTTCGCCTACCTCTCCTTCATAACCTTTATCGAGTTCCATGATGAATTCGTGTGCGCCTGCCAGTACTGCCGCCGCTTCAATCTCAGCGTCTGTCGCGTCTAAGCGACCATAGCGAATGTTCTCCCGGATGGAGCCAGAGAACAGATGCGGTGTTTGCAGCACCATGCCAATGCGTGATTGGATAGAGTGCATCGTTAGCGTGCGATAGTCGCGCCCTCCAATCATAATGGTGCCACTGCGCGGCTCGTAAAAGCGGCAGATGAGATTGACAACAGTCGATTTACCTGCGCCTGTAGGACCGACGAGGGCAATGGTTTCACCTTGGCGCACTGTCAGATTGAAGTTCTTGAGGACAGGTTTATCCTTGTCATAGAAGAACTCGACATCCTTAAACACAATGTCACCGCGAATAGTGCCGGGGTCTACAGCGCCGGGACTATCATTTATATCAGGCTGTACATCCATCAACGAAAACACGCGCTCGGCAGATGCGATGGCGTGCTGCATTGAGGCATATACACGCGCAAGATCTTGGATAGGCCACATCATAAAGGTCAGATAACCGATAAACGCCTGAATGCCGCCGACAGTGATACCACCAAGCGAAATTTGCCCGCCGCTGTACCAGACGATGCAGCCTAAAGCGACGGCACTGAGGATTTGCACCACTGGCAGGAATAACGCAGATAACCACGCGGCACGGAAGGATGAACGGTACATCTCGTCAGTCAGGACACCGAACTCGGTCAGGTTCTCGGCTTCACGTCCCAGCGCCTTCACTACCCGCACGCCAGTAATGTTCTCATTGTATGAACCCGTGATCTTCGAGTTCGTCTTGCGCGCCTGACGATATTCCACCAGAATTTTTTGCTTGAACCAGACGCCGATCACGACGAGCACTGGAACCATCGCAAATACGATCAAGGCAAGCTGCCAGTTGATAGTGACCATGAACACAAAAGATGTGATGATATTCATTAACGCCCATGTAATATCGAGCAAGCCCCACGTCACCAGATCGGCGATGCGTTCGGTGTCTGATGTGAGACGCGACATAATCCAACCAACAGGCGTGCGATCATAGTATGAGAACGACAGCGTTTGCAGATGATCGAACAGCTTTTTACGCAGCTCATACTGTACGCGGTGACCGAGGATACCTGCCAGATAAATGAACGCCAGCACACCGACTGCCTGAAATAAGATCATCACGGAGTAGATTGATATAATGCTAATCAGCGCATCGCTGCGTCCAGTGACAATTGCCTCATCCAGAATTCGTTTGCTCAGGTAGGTGAAGTATGACTCAAGGGATGAAACCCAGCCAACAGCTACCATGAAACCGATGACCCACTTCCAGTGGTGCTTCACTTCGTTAGCGATACGCCAGATCGTCCCACGATCCAGGCTAGTGCTAAACTCTTCTTCTTCAAAGCCAAAGTCAGGCATTGGCGATTTCCTTCTCTAATTCGCTTTCGATACGCTCTTGTAAGTCGTAAATCTCCCGATAAATGCCGGGTTTGGTCATCAGCGATGAGTGCGTACCACGCTGTACAATCTGTCCTTTGTCTAAGA
>CALMZT010001234.1 GCA_937870805.1 uncultured Chloroflexota bacterium | reverse complement strand
TCTGGACGTCGATGGAGGAGGACGGCAAGGGGCTGAAGGCCAAGGGCCGGCTGCTGCTGCCCACCCAGGACGGGAAGGAGACCTACGAGCTGATGCGGGCCGGCGCCCAGGTGCTCACCGCCGACCAGTTCCCGGCGTGGTCGCAGTTGTCTTCAACGACCATCTGCACGATAGACGATACCAGCGAACATCCTGATCTCACGACGGAAGAACGCACCAGCATCGAGAGTTTGGGGGCGCGTTCAGTGGCGATTTTGCCGCTGCGTGTGCCGAAACATCCCATCGGCGCGATCTGGTTGAGTTCTACGCAGACCCATAAA
Source organism: uncultured Chloroflexota bacterium (assembly GCA_937870805.1). Classification (GTDB taxonomy): domain Bacteria; phylum Chloroflexota; class Anaerolineae; order Aggregatilineales; family Phototrophicaceae; genus JACAER01. Next base: position 3,634 of record CALMZT010001234.1, on the reverse strand, counting down.
CACTCTGACCGCGAACTGCGTACCTATCAAGCCTTTGCCGAACAAGCTTCGATTGCGCTGGAAGCGGCGCGCCTGTTGCAACAAACCGAACGCCGCGCGCGCCAGTTGCTCACGTCTGCTGAAGTCAGTAAAGAAGCCAGCCGCATCCTCGACCTCAACGACTTGCTCCCACGTCTGGTCGATCTCATCCGCGATCAGTTTGGTTACGATCACGTCCAAATCTTCCTGCTCGATGAAAATGAAGAATACGCCATGCTGCGCGCCAGCACAGGGGACGTTGGCAAGCAGTTGCTGTCGGTCAGCCACAAACTCAAGAAAGGCTCACGCAGCGTCATCGGGCAGGTTACCGAGACGGGCAGCGTTGCAGTGGTGGCTGATACCGCAGACCCGGCAGTTGTTCACAAGCCAAACCCCTATCTTCCGCTGACACGCTCTGAAATGGCGCTGCCGCTGTCGATTAAAGATCGCGTCGTCGGGGCGTTAGATGTACAGTCAAACCAGCCCAACGCCTTCAGTGAGGAAGACATCGGTGCGTTGACGACACTGGCGGCGCAAATCTCCGTCGCCATCGACAACGCCAGCCTGTACGACGAAGCACAGCAGCGCGCGAATGAAATGGGCTTCCTGTTCGAGTTAACCACGTCGGCGGCTTCCGGCAACACGTTAAAAGAGTCGCTGCGCACAGTTGCCCAACAATTGAAAGAAGACCTGCCCGCGCTGGCAGTCACCATTTACGTCCCACAGGAGTTTGAAGACCGCAAGAACAACGTGGTCGCCTTGATGCAGCCTGTCTCCACGGCGGGTTCCGGTACGCCCTTGAGCGAAATCGCCGAAGTGCGTGTGGGCGATGAGGAAAACCTGATCGGTCTGAAAGCCGCCGATTTGCAGCCCTTGATTGTCGCCAATATCGAGGAGCACAATCAGACCACCGTCGGTCAATACATTCCTGTCGATACAGCAGCGCGCTCAGCCATTATCATGCCGCTGTCGTCGGCAAATAAGGTCGTGGGGATGATCGCCGTTGAAAGTGATCGCCCGAATGCCTATGACCTTGATACGCAGCAGTTGTTGCTCACGCTCTCCGGTTCGCTCTCGGCGATCATCCAGAACGCGCAGTTGTACGATCAGGTCAGCCGCGCTAACGAACAGCTACGCGAAGCAGATCGCCTCAAGAGCGATTTCCTGGCGAACATGAGCCATGAATTGCGCACACCGTTGAACTCGATCATCGGTTTCAGCCGCGTGATGCTCAAAGGTATCGACGGTCCCTTGACCGAAATGCAGGAACAGGATCTGAATACCATCTACACCGCAGGTCAGCACTTGCTCGGTTTGATTAACGACGTGCTCGATCAGGCAAAGATTGCCGCTAATAAGCTCGATCTCAAGCTCGACTACTTTGAGATTAAGCCGCTAATTGATGGTGTGAAGTCGATGGGTCTGGGCTATGCCAAGCAGTACGATAAGCACAACCTTAGCATCATCGCCGATGTCACACCCGGCTTGCCGAAGGTGTACGGTGATGAGTTCCGCACGCGGCAAGTGCTGAATAACTTATTGAGCAACGCCATCAAATTTACCCCCGATGGTTCGGTGACAATCAGCGCCTTTGAGGTAACTGACCCAGCAAGTGGGCGCATGATGATTCAGGTCGATGTGACGGATACGGGAATCGGTATCGCCGATAAAGATGTGCCGCTGCTGTTTGAAGCCTTCCGCCAGGTCGATTCGTCGCTAACGCGCACGGCAGGCGGCACGGGCTTGGGCTTGCCCATCTCTAAATCGCTGGTCGAACTGCAAGGCGGCACGATCACGGTGCGTTCGGAAGTCCATGTTGGTTCGGTATTCAGCATCACTATTCCCACCGAACCGATGCCAGAAAAAGCCGAAAAAAGTACCGACGAGCTAACACCATTGAACCCCGTTATCGCCATCACGCACAGCCACGAGACCCCCGCAGTGCCCGCAACAAACGGCGATGGTGTAGGGACGCGCGTCACCAAATCAGCACCCAAAGTTGTGCATTCGCGTCGGCAGGTACTGCTCATCGAAGACAACCCGGAAATGGTCGATCAATACCGTCGCATCTTGCAGCGTGAAGGCTTTGAAGTTTTCAATGGCGATAATCCCTTCATGGCAGAGGCGATGGCGGGCGGCTTGCGTCCTACGCTCATTTTGATGGAAGCCAACTTCGCAGGCGGCGCAGGCTGGGACTTGCTGCAACGCATCAAAGATCGCGATGATACATTCGACATCCCTGTGGTGATTGTGGCGCTAAGCGATGAAAGCGAACGCGCGTATCAGGCAGGCGCGCATCGTTTCGTGCGCCGCCCGTTCCTGCCAGAGCAGTTGACCGAAGCTATCCTTTCTGCCGAACAGGAAAGCAGCACCGAACGCATCCTGATTATCGACGATCAACCCGAAAGTGTGCGTCTACTGACGCAGTTGCTTGACCAGCATGGTAATTTCCGCGTGTTCTCTGCCAGCAATGCCAACGAAGGCATTTCACTGGTCGCGCGCCGCCGCCCGGATTTGATTATCCTTGACCTGCGGATGCCTGCCAAAGACGGCTTCGCGGTATTGGATGAACTGCGTTCCAACCCTGAAACGTCAGGCATTCCCATCATGGTGGTGACAGGCGAGACGATCAACGCCAGTGAGCAGCAGATGTTGTCGAACGTGCGTGTGCTGTCCAAAACGGAGATCACTGCCGAGTCCTTTGAACAGTTTATCAGCGGCGTGCGCGCGAACTTGTCCGGCGAAAACGGCGCTTGATGCATAAGTCGGGGGGATACCCTGCCGAACAAAATGAGTCAAAATCTATATCCAGTTGACGTATCGGTTAAGGTACAATTGAGGTGATCGCGCAAGCAGATCACCTTTCTTCTTTTATTGAGAGACGTTCATGCCCAAACATCTCGAACTTGAATGTATCCACTGCCACACTCGTATCCCACTCAACAGTTCGCTGACTGGCTGCCCACAGTGTGGCGAAAATATCCTCGAAGCCCGTTACGATCTCGGTCAAATCAATGTCAATGAATGGGTCAGTGACATCAAGCGCCGCCGTGCCTCCTTATGGCGTTACCATGAGGTGCTGCCGATTTATGACCCTAGCCGCGTCGTCACGTTAGGTGAAGGTGGGACGCCGCTGATTAAGTCGCAGGCGCTGGCGGCAACACTCGGACTCAAGCATCTGTATATCAAAGACGAACGTCAAGGACCGACAGGCAGCTTCAAAGACCGACAGGCGACAGTTGCCATCTCGGCACTGCGTGAGATGGGCGTGAAAGAACTTGTCGTCGCCAGCACGGGCAACGTCGCCATTGCTTACGCCGCTTATTGTGCCCGCGCGGGCATTAAGCTGTGGGCATTCTTCCCCAGCCTCGCACCCGGCGAAAAGATGCGCGAAGCCGCGCTGTACGGCGCAGAAGTCATTAAAACAACAGGCACATACGACCAGACCAAAGAACTCGCGGCGCGCTTCGCCAAAACGAAGGGGGTATTCCTTGATCGCGGCATCAAGAGCGTGGCAGCGATTGAAGCCATGAAAACCATGTCCTATGAAATTGCCGAACAGTTAGGCAATGAACTCGATGAGGGCAAACGCTGGCGAGAAGTCACGCTTGCAACG
>CALMZT010001233.1 GCA_937870805.1 uncultured Chloroflexota bacterium | reverse complement strand
ATAAGGATACAGAAGGAATCACAGGCACAGGTTTAGGACTAGCAATCGTCAAGTCAGTCGCTGAAGCCCATGACGGCAAAGTCTATGTACGCAGCCGCAAAGGGCATGGTAGTACATTTGGCATCTCGCTTTCACTGGGCAGCGCTGGATGATTGTCCTGTCACATTTCCAGATACAACCCCTGCTGAAGGCGCATCAGCAAGAGCTAACGACAGCCATTACCTCCACCGATCTCAACCTCACAACCACCGCCGGACAACTTACTTCCGAAGGCATTATTTATCCTAACGATGAGTGTTTGTCTTGGGATGACGCCCATGAGATCGCCGACGCCGAGAATAATTGTTTTATCTTAGAAGACCGCAGCATTACCAAGATTCAGGGGTTTTCTGAGTTCACACATCGTCATTACACGCTCATGCCCACTGCATCTGCGCCGACGATGCTGATCTCTGGTATTCCCATGCATCGCATCAAAGATACCAATCCCTTTGAGGACACGCTCAGCAAAGTTAAAACGCTTGCTCCCGTTGCAGGTCGCGTGTTAGATACCGCTACAGGTTTAGGCTACACCGCGATTGAGATGAGCAAAACGGCGGAAGAAGTCACCACCATAGAACTTGACCCAGCGGCACAGGACATCGCCAGGCTGAATCCCTGGTCGCGCACCCTGTTCGAGAATCCTAAAATCAAACAGTTGATTGGCGACAGCTTTGATCAAATCGAAGCGTTTGAAGATCACGCTTTTTCACGCATTTTGCATGACCCACCGACTTTTGCCCTGGCAGGCGATCTTTATTCTCTCGAATTCTATCGCCAGCTATTCCGTGTGCTGAAATCCAAAGGACGCTTGTTTCACTACATTGGCGATCTCAACAGTCCATCAGGCACGCGCGTCTCTAAAGGCGCGTTTAAACGTTTGCAAGAGGCTGGATTCAAGCGTGTCGAACGTCGTCATGAAGCCTTTGGACTGCTGGCTTATAAGTAACCCATGCGTCCGACTTTCAGACTCGCCCTTCTCCTCTGCTGCATAGTCGGCGTATTGTTCCGTTTGATGCTCATTATTCAATCTGGCTGGCGTATCGACTACGATGAGGCGATGGTGGGCTTGTTGGGTTTGCGTGTCCTGCGCGGTGAGTATATGGCGTTTATCCCGGCGCAGGCAACGCTCGGTGCATTAGAGCCTTATCTACTCGCGCCGCTGTTCGCTGTTTTCGGAGCATCCGCTGTTATATTTCGTGTGTATTCACTAGCAACCGTCGCCGCTTATATCGCCACAACAGGGTTATTGGCACGCAAGGCGTTTGGCGGGCGCGTTGGTATCCTCGCGGCGCTGTTGTCTGCCTTCGCGCCACCTTATTTGCTTATCACAGGGCTAAAAACGTGGGGGGCAACGGCAGAAACCATTGTTCTCGGTAATCTTCTTTTATTGCTCACCGTTCACGCGATTGATAAGCGCGCTGCCGGATGGAAAATCCTCACAGTAGTGGGCTTTATTGCCGGTGTGATGTTCTGGACAGCGTGGCTAGGTTTTTACTACTTCGTTCCAGTTGGATTACTGCTGCTGTGGCGCGGACGTGCTGTGCTGCGGGTGGGTTGGGGGTCAGCACTCATTGCCTTCTTCGCTGGTAGCTTTCCTTTCTCGTTTCATAACTTCCAAAATGACTTTGCAACCTTCCAGATCATCTTCAACGCACAGGGATCAAATAGCTCTCTCAGTGACATTCTCAACCATCTCGTCAACGATCTGCTGCCACGGTTAGTCACCAGCAGTGCATCGTGGGGCATCCTTCCCAACTCAGCACGTATCATCGTCTTCGCTTTGTATTATCTTGGACTTCTCGGTGTTATTGTTCTTACAATGTACAATATCAAAAACAAGTATTCATTTTTGATTGCAAAGGATACAAGCGAAAACGCACGCCTCTTGCTTAGTTTGTTTACTATCCTGCTTCCGATCATTTATTTACTCAGCGGCTATGGTGACAGCGCTTTTAATCCCTGGGGTGTGGACGCCACCGGGCGCTATGTGTTAATGCTACACACTGTTTTGCCTATTGGTGTTGGGCTATTGGCGGTAACTATCGCTAAGCGTCAGATCGTCGGCGCAAAATTGATTGGCGCAGGCGTTGTTGCTCTTGTGGTTGGGCTAAACGTACCTAGTGCGCTGCGGCTTGATTTAATGGAAGCCTTCGATTCCCCGTACTACACGCGCCAACCTGAATCCTTGCAACCACTGATTGACTATCTCGATCAACATCAAATTACACATGTCTGGGTTGACGCGGGAATCGGACAAATCCTGATGTTTGTCACCAACGAACGCATCATTGCTGCCGACCCCTACGATGCTTATATTGCAGGTGGCTTGCTGCGCTTTCCCGATGCACTAGCTACCGTCGCCGCCGCACCAGAATCCGCTTTTGTCGTGCCGATTATGCCGAATCAACAAGATATGCCACTGAAAAGGGCGTTTGATGATGCCGGAATTGTTTATACCTTTGATTACATCACACCAACGCTCATGATTTATATCCCTGCTGAGCGTGTTGACCCTATGCGGATTGCGGCGGGTTTAGGGTATCAATACTAAGCGCGCTCAATCATCTCACGCACTTGCCGCGCCGTTTGATTGAAGATTTCGCTGTAAGTGTCTTCAATGCTGCGTGGGCGACTCAGCGGCACCCGAATATCGGCAATCAACTGCCCCGGTCTGCGACTCAGCACCAGAATCCGATCAGCAAGCAATACCGCCTCATCAATACTGTGAGTCACCATCAACACGGTCTGCTCCTTCTCTGCCCACAAACGGAGCAAATCGAGGCTGACCTGTTCGCGCGTGAGCGCATCGAGCGCGCCAAACGGTTCGTCTAACAGCAGCACATGCGGGTGCTGAACCAACACACGTCCCAACGCGGCGCGTTGTGCCATCCCACCAGAAAGTTCGCCCGGATATGCCCGTGCAAACTCGTCTAAGCCTAGCGCGGGCAGCAGCTTATTCACCGCTTCATATCGCACTGCCTTAGAGAAGCCTGCTAACTCCAACGGCAGTGCCACGTTATCCAGCACCGTGCGCCAGGGCATCAGATTGGTGTCCTGAAACATAACTCCAATACGGCGTGATGGCTCATCAATTGGCATCCCATCTAACAGCGCTTGTCCTTGCGCGGGCTTCTGCAAACCCGCCAGTATGCGTATTAACGTACTTTTGCCGCAGCCGCTGGGTCCCACGACACAAACAAACTCCCCAGTTTCTACCGTAAACGTGATTGGACCGAGCGCCGGGAATGGCGGCAGGCTGTCATTCCCTGGCGCGCTGTAAACGGCTGTTAGATTGCGAACAGCCAGGCTCATCGTTTATTCTCCCCGATTGGGTAAAAATGCATCAGTGAAAGCCTCTGGCAAATCAATTGGCTCGGCAAGAATCGGCGAACCAGACACAGAATCACTCATTGCCAGCAAGGTATCTTGCATCGCTTCCCATGATGCAGGATCAATGTCACCTAAAGGCTCAGCATCCCATAAGTCAATAGATGCCAGCAGCACGTCAAATTGCAGCAGCGTTGCATCGTCGAACTGCTCACCGAGACTTTCACGCATCGCTGCTCGGCTTTCAGCAATCGCTTCATGGTCGGGATTTGTCGCCAGGAATTCGGCTTGCGCAGCAGAGGCAGCTTCTAACGCTGCCCGCAAATCTGCCATATCATCGGTCAGCAAACCTTCGACGTAATTCGCACTCAGCAGATAGGCTTGTGCCGGGTTGTTGATGGCATCACGCAAGCCCGCATCAAAGGCTGTCACCACAGCTTGCACAAGCTCTGGATTGTTGGCAATCGTTTCCTCATTGGTGACAATGCCGTTCGACACGAGATCAGCAGCTTCAGAGACAGGGAGCAACTGTACCCCTGTGACATCACCACAGTCTCCTTGTTCCGCGCGCAGACGGATTTGCAG
>CALMZT010001232.1 GCA_937870805.1 uncultured Chloroflexota bacterium | reverse complement strand
AATCGTAATGCGGGCCATGGCACAACTGCAAGAGGCGCCCAGCGATCATTTCGCCACACCTCCTTAGTATCACGGACCATGCGCCGCCGTCAAGAACGTGACCGATGCGACGGCCCTCGACGGATTTCACTCCGCGCGAAGGCGGCGGCGTCGTTATGCAAATCACCGAGCCGTACATCTGAATACTGCGTCAGATACCAGAGGTCGAGCACAGCGTTGAGTCCAGTGAGAATCGCCAGCACATCAAGCACGAGCAGGTTGACCGTCTGGTTAGCATAACGCGCCAATACCAGCAGCGCCGCGCCGAACAACCCGCCGACGAGAATCGCTGCGAAGCTGCCCAAGCCGAACAGCACCGTGAAAATGATGAGCAGTACGCCCAAGCCCGCAGAGATATAACGGCTGTGTGGGACACGGTTAGCGATCAAGAACAGTAAAGCGCCGAACAAGGCTGCACCTAAATAACCTGCTGGCAGAATCAAGGCGCGGATGCCGCCTGCCGTCATCGCTACACCAGAGCCATCGGCATAAACCTGAAAACCCAATAGACGCCCGCCTGTCAGCAGCGCCATCGAACCATGCCCCGCCTCGTGGATGTAAGTGACGAACAGGCGAAAGGGATAGAGAATGCCGCTGAGTTGGGGCGTGTTCCAGAGGATGAAGACAATCAGCGCGGCAACAGGCAGCCACAGCAGCGCACGCTGGCGAAATTGCAAGTTCTGCAACATGGGCGAGTCCTTTGTTTACACATGCTCATTGTATTACGTTTGGAGAGATATGGGGTTGCGGGGTTATTCTACCTGCGAGGGTTTGGGGTTTTTGTGTTTGTCGATGAGCGTCAGGGCATTTTCAAAGGCGGCAACATAACGATACCTGGCAAGGTAGCGATTCAATCCATACATTTTGCTGGTGAGTTCAAGAAATACCTTCAGCAGCGGGTTGCGGGTGATTAAAAATACGAACTGCTCATTAGGATTTTGCATCATCATCAGTTCTTGCAGCTTGGGCAAGGCTAAGCCATCAGGCAGGCGCGGCATCTCATACTTGAACCAGAAGATTGTATAGACATCGTGTGGGGTGGCGCGAACGGCTTTGCTGGCGAATGAAATTGCGTAAAAGGCATTGTCCCACGTCCAGCGATCAAGCACTTCGATGACGATAATAGTTTGTTCGGCATCGTGCCAGCGGATAAGGAAGTTGTGCCCGCGCAAGATTTCACTCATAAAGCATAGCCTCCTGGTATGATGCTCCATATTTCACAAATATAATTTTAAGGAAAGATCAAGGAAGCGCAAGCCGCTGTAACATTGTCGATAGCAGCCCCACGCAAAATCCGCTAGACTCCGCTGAAAATATTGTTCGGAGAATAGTTTTATGGCACACCCTCTTGCTGGAAAAGTGGTCATTATTACAGGCGCAAGCTCCGGTATCGGCGCGGCGACGGCGCGGCTGCTGGCGAAGCTCGGCTGCAAATTGACGCTGGCGGCGCGTTCGGCAGAGAAGCTGTACGCGCTGGCGGCGGAACTCGGCGCGGACACGCTGGCAGTGCCGACAGATGTGAGCATCGGGACAGACATCACGCAGATGGTTGACAAGACGGTGGAGCATTTCGGGCGCGTCGATGTGCTGTTTGCCAACGCGGGCGTTTACGTGCCGGGGCAAATCACCGAAGGCGACCCCGATGCCTGGACGAATCTGCTAAACGTGAATGTTGACGGCGTGCTGCGGGGTATTCACGCGGTGCTGCCGCACATGACCGCCCAACGCAGCGGCGACATTCTGATTACCAGTTCGATCTCTGGCTTTATCGACATCCATTGGGAGCCTGTGTACAGCGCCTCGAAGCACGCTATTCAGGGGCTAGTCCACACACTGCGCCGCCAGCTTGCGCCGCACAATATCCGCGTTGGCTCGATTGCGCCGGGCATCGTGGCGAACGAATTGTGGGGTTTCACCGACCCTGCTGCCATTGAGGCAAAAGTGAAAGAACACGCCGCGCTGCGCTCTGAGGATGTTGCCGAAGCGGTAGTGTTCATGCTGTCGCAGCCGCCGCACGTCACCATCGGCGATCTGGTGATGCTGCCGCAGAATCAGGACTTGTGAGCGCTATCTTTCATCGGGCGACATGATTTTGGAAACCTTATGCAGGGGTTAGGAAAAACTCAAATATTGCCGAGACCTGAGGTTCAGCCGTGCAATATTTTATAGTCGTGTCATACCTATGCAAATTAGATAATTAACGCGCTTTTTCTGCCCCGCCTCAAACTCCATTAAGAAGCTCATCCATTCGCCATTAGGTGCTAACGAAATATCACCCACCTGGACTACATGAAGTAGCGACAAGTGGTTCATGCTGCTAAACCACTCTCATCGTACATTTAAGCCAGGTTTGCGAAACAACATGTGTTAATCAGACAGAGGAGAATTCAAAATGTTAAGCTGGGCACTGTTCTTCTTCGTAGTCGCTGTCATCGCCGCAGTCTTCGGATTTGGCGGCATCGCAGGTACAGCGGCAGGTATCGCACAGCTTCTCTTCATGGTGTTCATCGTGCTGTTCCTGGCAGCGCTGCTGTTCGGACGCCGGACACCGAACCTATAACGAGATTAACCGGGAAAGGGAAGCAAGTTCTCCCTTTCCCAACACCAAGCAACTCAAGCGAACGTCACAAAGTGCACTCATAGACATCGAACTGGAAAAAATGACCATGATCGCGATGCAAAGACAGCAACTTGACTGGTTCCGCCTCAACTCGCGTGAGCGCACGTATCAACTACGCTCTGGATCGAAAAAGGTGGTTTCGCTGTCATGGGATAATGGTCGTTGTCCAAGCGCCACCGCAGAAGCACACGGCGAACGTTGGCTTTTCAATTGCATTGGTTACCTGAGCAAGCAAGTCGTCGTCCAGTCCCCCAGGACAGGCAAAATGATTGCCAAGTTTGTCCCGAATACAGGCGGGGGCACACTGCACATGACAGATGGCACGGTTTACACGCTCAAGAGCGAGTATCCGCTGCATCCTGAAATGCGCTGGGAAAATGAAGATGGCGAAACTCTCGTGCGTTTTCATGGCGACTTTGGCTTCGAAAACAAAAGTGGTGATGTCGAGTTAGCCAGACACTTGCCGCCCGATTCATCGTATGACATTACGCTGTTGACATCGTTGGGATGGTATTTGATGGTCAGCTCGTTTCTAGATATGACACTGATTATGTAGTGGTCAACAATCAGTTTCTATCTCCCGTATTAATCCTCTCTCTCCACTCTTAGGAAGGACGTTGCCCCCAACGTCCTTCCGCCTCTTTAATAGAAGTTCACAGTTGTCAGTTTTCAGTTGTCCGTACAATTCAGCGTCGAACACTCGCGTTTGTCACGTTATAGATTGCTTTAAGCGTTTAGCTGCGTACCAACTGCTTACGAATGGCGTCGACGGTGATGCGCAGGCTGTGGTCTTTCAGCATATCGGTGGCGATTTTGTTGCAGCCATGCAGGATGGTGGTATGCGCGCGCCCACCAAAAGCATCACCAATCTGTGGCAGTGAGGCGTCGGTGATTTCACGCGCGAGGTACATGGCAATCTGCCGCGCCTGATTGATGGCGGCGTTGCGTTTCTGTCCGGCGAGGTCTTCGACGCTCAAACCGAGATAGCGCGCGGTAACGTCCAACACACAAGTGAGGCTCACACGTTCGCG
>CALMZT010001231.1 GCA_937870805.1 uncultured Chloroflexota bacterium | reverse complement strand
ATTATGGCGAAAAACGTGGTAAAACAGTAAAACGCAAGTCGTTGAAATTCGCGTGTGCCCAGGAAGGCATTGAAAACGGGCGCGCGCATTGGGCGGTCAACGACTGTTTGGTCACGTTGGCTTTAGTGCATAAAATAGCAGAGGCAACAACATGAATCCTTCACTGCTGATTCTAGGGGGAGCAGTTGGTTTAGGGACATTGCTGCTCATCGTCGGCATTATTTATGAGCGACGGCATCATCAACAGAAATCGGCTGTCAAAAGTAAATTAAATAAGCCTGAACCATCTCGTTCGCGCGTCTATGAGCTGCAAATGCGCGATCACCGCCGCAGCCTGATCTGGACGACGACCTTTACCGCGTTATTTATCGCCATTGGTTTATTTGAGTGGTTATCGTTTAACTTTCAGCCTGCATGGCCCACAATGGATACACATTCCTTCAGTCTGTATCGTGAGGAGGCTCGTGAACGCCGCACGCGCCGACCCGTCTATTTCCTCTATGTCGATTACACTTATGTGGTACGCGGTGAGCGCTATCTTGGGCGGGCGGAGTACAAGTCCTATGACGTCGCTGACATAGACCAGCGCTACAACGAACTGAATGGCGGGATGCCGCTGCGCGTCTGGTATCATCCGCTAATCCCCGCTATCGGCTTGCATTATCGAGTAGGTCCTGTCTTCGCCTTTGCGATGTTCTCCATCGCCGGGCTGTGTGGACTTGGAGTGCTCTCTAGCGGTGTCTCACTGGTGACGACCAAACTCAAAGGTGGACCCAAGCAGCGTGTGGAGTTGAAAATCACGAAGGGTGATGGCTTCTAGGGAGAATTCCCGGAATGTACAGCGTGAAACAGTTTTTCTAAATCAGAGTATCGGAGTTTTATCGGATGACTTTCCCCACAAACCCTAATGACATCGACGCATGGGACTTGCCGCGCCCCGGCGAACACCGCCTGCCGCAAATTCCAGGCGATAACGGTTATGCTGCCGCGAAACGGCTCGGCGTCGTCGTCGGCGGTTCGCTCAGCAAAGGACTCGTCGTCAAGCTAGACCGTGAACAGTCGATTGAAGAACTCGCCGTTGGGCGTTACATCGTCGTGCATGGCGAAAACAAACGTTTCTTCTGCATGGTTAACGACGTAGTGCTGAACACCACGAATCCCTCTATTCAGGGTGATCCGCCCGACATCAGCGACCCCTTCCTGCACGCCGTCTACAGCGGCGTCGTGGCTTATGGCACGATCAGCGTCGCGCCGATGCTGTCAATTGACGAAGAAGGCAAGCCCAAGCCCGTCAAGAGTATTCCCGGTCACTTCACTGAAGTCTTCAACGCTTCTGAAAAGGATGTGAACGATGTGTTCGGCGCTGAGGACGACTCGCACTTCAATGTCGGCAAGCCGCTGGAACTGGAACAGACGCAGATCAACCTCGATTTGCGGCGGCTGACCGAGCGCTCTGTCGGTGTGTTCGGCAAATCCGGCACGGGCAAGAGTTTCCTCACGCGCGTCATTCTGGCGGGTGTCATCGCGCGCGGGCAAGCCGTCAACCTGATCTTCGACATGCACAACGACTACGGCTGGGAAATCGTCAGCGAAAACGGGCGTACTGTCAAAGGACTAAAGCAGTTGTTTTCGTCCCAGATCAGTATTTGTACCCTTGATGCCGAGTCCTCACGCCGCCGCAAAGCCCCCTACGACTTCGAGGTCAAGCTCGGCTACAACGAAATTGAACCCGAAGACATCGCCATGCTGCGCGGCACAATGAGCCTGACCGATGCCATGATTGATGCGGCATATACCCTGAGCAAACGCTGGGGTACGAATTGGGTGTGGCGCTTGCTCGAAGGGCGCTCCGACGACATTGACGAGATCGTGGAAAACACCAATATCATGGGCGGCACGCTGGCGGGCTTGCAGCGTCGTCTGGAACGTTTCCAGCGTTGGGAGTTCCTTGTCAAGGAATCGACGGGTGATACGGTCAAGAACATCGTGAGTATGCTCGACAACAACAAAAGCGTCGTGCTGGAGTTCGGGCGCTACGGCAGTTCGCTCGAAGCCTACATTCTCGTCGCCAATTATCTCTCACGCCGCATCCATGAAAGCTACGTGGAGCGCGTCGAAAAAGCGCTCGGTGACAAAGGCATGGAGCCGCCGCAACTTCTCATCACCATCGAAGAAGCGCACAAGTTTCTTGACCCCCTCATCGCGCGCCAAACGATCTTCGGCACGATTGCGCGCGAGATGCGTAAGTACAAGGTAACGCTGCTGATTGTCGATCAACGTCCTAGCGGCATTGACGAGGAAGTCATGAGCCAGATCGGGACGCGCGTCACGGCGCTACTGGACAACGAGCGCGACATCAACGCCGTGTTGAACGGTATCAGCGGCGCGGGTGGCTTGCGCGAGGTGCTGGCGCGCCTGGATACCAAGCAGCAGGCGATCATCATGGGGCACGCTGTTCCCA
>CALMZT010001230.1 GCA_937870805.1 uncultured Chloroflexota bacterium | reverse complement strand
GAGTACTTCCATGGAGATAATGGAGCTGGGATCGGGGCCAGCCATCAGACAGGATGGACAGGCCTGGTTGCCAAGCTGATTCAACAGTCCGGCGGACGTGACGAGTAGCAGATGGCGAAATATACTTTGCTAGAATAGTGCATTGGGGGACAACTGATGATGGCTCAGGCGGATGTGACGACGATTGTGATCTTCGGGGCGTCGGGTGATCTGACACAGCGCAAGCTGATCCCCGCGCTTTATAATCTCTATCTGAAGAAGCGGCTGCCAGAAAAATTCAATGTTGTGGGCGTTTCGCGCACGCCGTTTTCGCACGCTGCATTTCGTGATAAGTTACGCGACGGCGCAAAGGAATTCTCGAAGAGTTCCTACAAAGCCAAAGACTGGAAGGAATTTGCGCAGCACGTCTACTACAAGAGCAGCAATGCCACACAACCGGAAGACTACAAAGGGCTTGATGCTGCTTTTCGGAAGCTCGAAAAGAGTGGAGCGAACCGCCTGTACTATCTATCGACCTCACCATCGCTCTACGAGGCAACGGTGGAAAATCTTGGCGCGGCGGGCATGACCCGTGAGGATGAAGGCTGGCGGCGTATCATCATCGAGAAGCCCTTTGGCGTAGATTTGGAGTCGGCGCGCCATCTGAATAAGGTCGTGCATTCGGTCTTTGATGAAAGCCAGGTCTATCGCATCGACCATTATCTCGGCAAAGAGACCGCACAGAACGTCCTCTTTCTGCGCTTCGCCAATACTATCTTTGAACCCATCTGGAATCGTAACTACGTCGACAATATTCAAATTACCGTCGCCGAAAGTGTCGATGTTGGGCATCGCGGCGCTTATTACGATCAGGCGGGTGTGCTGCGCGACATGTTCCAAAATCACCTGTTGCAACTGCTGGCGCTGGTTGCCATTGAGCCGCCGTCCTCAGTCAATGCCACAGCGCTGCGCAACGAAAAGGTCAAGGTACTGAGCGCTGTACGACGTATCGACTTGCATGATACTGTGCGTGCGCAGTATGAAGACTATCGTCAGGCGAAAGATGTTAAACCTGATTCAAAGACGCCGACCTACGCCGCACTCAAGCTGTATATCGACAACTGGCGCTGGGAAGGGGTGCCGTTCTTCATGCGTTCGGGCAAGGCGATGGCAGCGAAGACCAGCCAAATTCGTGTGCGTTTCCGCCGTCCACCGCTGAATATGTTCAACGGCATGAGAAATAACAGCAGTTCTGTGCCGCCGAATGTGCTGTCAATTTGTATCCAGCCTGATGAGGGTATCCACCTCAACTTTGAGGCGAAAGTGCCCGATCATCGTGAAACTCGTTCGGTGGATATGGAATTTACTTATAAAGAGGCGTTTGGAGAGTATGAAATCCCCGAAGCCTATGAACGTCTACTATTAGATGCGATGCTCGGCGATGCGGCGCTCTTTACACGCAGCGATGAGATTGAACAACTCTGGAGCATCGTCGATCCCGTTTTGAAGGGATGGGAGGCGCTCGATGTGCCGCCTGTGGCGATGTATCCACGCGGCAGTTGGGGACCGAAAGAAGCCGATGATCTGTTGGCACGTGACAATCATAAGTGGAAGTTAGGCTGCGCTTTTGAGGATTGCTAATGGAAAATGTGAAGGTTTATTCCAATGCTGAGGCTTTGATCCGTGCTGCTGCTGAATTGTGGGTGACAGTTCTCAACGCGGCACTCACCGCACGCGCGCGTTTCAGCGTAGCGCTCTCTGGCGGCTCGACTCCGAAAGCATTGTACGCGCTGCTGGCGACAGAGGAATATCGGACTCAGCTTGATTGGGCACACACGTTTATCTTTTTTGGGGATGAACGCTGTGTACCACCCGATCACCCTGACAGCAACTATCATATGGCGCGCGAAAGTCTGCTCGACCATGTGCCTGTGCCGCCTGATCATATTTACCGGATGCGCGGTGAAGTTGACCCTGAACAAGCCGCAGGCGAGTATGAGGGCTTTTTGAAGGCGCTTTTCAGAGGTGAGAATACGCGCTTCGATCTGCTGCTGTTAGGCATGGGCGATGACGGGCATACGGCGTCGCTGTTTCCACATACGCCTGCGCTGCAAGAAAAGTCGCGTCTTGTTGTGGCGAATGAAATTGAAGCGAAAAATATGCGGCGCATCACCTTGACGACGCGCGCCATCAACTCAGCCGCGAACATCGCCTTTTTAGTATCCGGCGCGGCGAAAGCTGAGCGTCTGCGTGACGTGTTGAAGGGCGATTATCAGCCGGAACATCTGCCAGCACAGTTGATTAAGCCAGAAAATGGGCAGTTGATGTGGTTAGTCGATCAGGCGGCGGCGGCGCTGCTGTAAATGCCAATTCACGATAAAACGACTATTTTGCAGGGCGATACCAAGTATCGCCTTTTGTATTTTACGGGCAAACACATAGGTTTGCCCCTACAGATTACATTTTGACTGCGTAATATCCTCTTAATGAAGGTGTGGTTTAGTGGCTCAAAAACTGGTTGAATGTGTGCCTAATTTCTCTGAGGGTCGGCGTCCTGAAGTGATCGACGCGATTGCCGATGCGATCAACAGTGTACCAGGTGTGCTGCTGCTTAATCGCCATGAGGATAGCGATCACAACCGTTCGGTACTGACTTTTGCGGGGACGCCACAGGGTATGATTGATGCCGCCTTCGCAGCGATTGCCAAAGCTGCTGAGATTATTGATATGGACGCGCATCAAGGCTTGCATCCCCGCCTGGGAGCCGCCGACGTTGTACCCTTTGTGCCGCTAAAAGGCGTGACGATGGACGAATGTGTCGAAATGGCGCGGACGTTGGGCAGCAGGGTAGGGAGCGAGTTAGGTATCCCCGTATATCTTTATCAGGCAGCGGCGGCACGTCCAGATCGCGTGAATCTCGAAGACGTGCGGCGTGGACAGTACGAGGGGCTGAAGACGGCTATCCAAAATGATCCTGAACGTGCGCCGGATTTTGGTCCCCGTAAGTTGGGCAAGGCGGGCGCGGTGATTATTGGGGCGCGCAATCTGCTGGTTGCTTTTAATATCTTTTTGACGACGGATGATGTGGAGCTTGCCAGGAAAATCGCTGCCGCCGTGCGCTATTCATCGGGCGGGATGCGCTATGTCAAGGCATTGGGGCTGCTGGTGAAAGGGCGCGCGCAGGTGTCGATGAACTTCACCGACTTCAAACAGACGCCGATTGCGCGTGTCGTAGAAATGATTCGCCGTGAAGCTATGCGCTATGGGGTGAATATCCATCATTCTGAACTGGTGGGACTGATGCCTATCGAAGCACTGGCAGAAGCGGCGCAGTGGTATTTGCAGCTTGAGGATTTTGATGCAAGCCGTATTTTAGAGACGCGCTTGCAAGGATTATCAGAAATCCAAAAACTGGAGTAATGCGTAATTTTCTGCAACGACTACAATATGACTGAAGCATGTAGATTCTTTCGGGAGATGGCTAGACCATGCAGAACGTCCTGACACCTGAACTGATTGGCAAGCGTTATCGTCTTTTAGACCCTTTGGGGCAGGGCGGGATGGGCACGGTCTACCGCGCGTTTGATCGCTTAACGGGAGAGACCGTAGCGCTGAAACGAGTGACCGTCGCGGGAGAAAATTTGCAATTTGCCTCGCGACCTTCACGCGGCGACAGTTCCGATTACCGTCTGGCGCTGGCGCAGGAATTCAAGACGCTGGCTTCGCTGCGGCATCCGAACATCATCGGCGTACTGGATTACGGCTTTGAAGCGACATCCCCTGACGCCCAGCGCCAGCCTTATTTCACGATGATGCTGCTGCAAGATGCGCAAACCCTCACCGCTTATGGCAGCCGACAGCCGTTGGAAACGCGCGTTGACCTGTTGATTCAGACCTTGCAAGCGCTGGCATATCTGCACCGTCGTGGCGTGCTGCACCGCGATTTGAAACCTGACAATGTACTGGTGGTCGAGGGGCAGGTCAAGGTATTGGATTTTGGCTTATCCATCGCGCGCGAACAACGCGATGAAGCTAGCGAGAACATGGCGGGTACACTGGCATATATCGCGCCAGAGGTGCTGCTTGCTGAACAGGTGACTACTGCCGCCGACCTGTATGCAGTGGGCGTGATGGCGTATGAGTTGTTCGCAGGACGACATCCTTTCGCCATTGATAAACCGACACAGCTTATCAACGATATTTTGAATACAGTGCCTGATCTCTCCATTCCTGAACTCGCGGAACTGGATGCGCGGCTGCTTGCCCTTGTGCAAAAACTATTGAGCAAGTCACCCACTGCACGCTACAGCGATGCCTACGCTGTGATCCGTGATTTGCAGCAGGCGGCAGGGCTGCCAACCGTTGTCGAATCAGCGGCGATCCGAGAAAGTTTTTTGCAGGCGGCGGAATTTGTCGGACGTGATGCCGAACTCAAGCTGCTAGAAAACGGTTTGCTCAATACCACAGATTCGCATGGCAGTGCGTGGTTAGTAGGTGGTGAAAGCGGCGTCGGTAAATCACGCTTATTAGAGGAACTGAGGACACGCGCTCTCGTGATGGGTGTGCCTGTGCTGAAAGGGCAGGCAGTGGCTGAAGGTGGCTTGAGTTATCAACTCTGGCGTGACCCTCTGCGGCGTCTGGCGCTGACCGCTGACATGACTACCGAAGTGGCTGGCATTCTGAAAGATGTTCTACCCGACATTGCGACTCTGCTGGAATATCCAGTTCCTGATGCTCCATCGCTGGAAGGCTCTGCTCAACGTCAGCGTTTGTTGATGACGATTACGGCACTGTTCCAACGTCAGACGCAGCCACTGCTGCTCATTTTGGAAGATTTGCAATGGGCAGTTGAGAGCATCGAAGTGTTGAAGGCGCTCAACGGTGTTGTCTCGCAATGTCCATTGATGATTGTCGGCAATTATCGCATTGACGAACGTCCAGATTTGCCCAATGAACTGCCCGGAATGCAATTGATGCGTCTGGAGCGTTTGGATGAAATGAGTATCGCGCGCCTCAGCGCATCAATGTTAGGGATTGAAGGCAGCCAACCCGACATTGTGCATTTCTTGCAGCGTGAGACGGAAGGTAACGTGTTTTTCCTTGTGGAGGTTGTGCGAACGCTGGCAGAAGAAGCCGGACAGCTTGAGCGCATCGGTTACATGACGCTTCCCGCGCGTGTGCTGGCTGGCGGGGTGCAGCGCATTGTACAGCGCCGCCTGAGTCGTTTGACTGAGGACGAGCGCATCACGCTGCGGATGGCGGCGGTGTTAGGGCGGCAGCTTGATCTGCGGCTGCTGCTGGCATACAGCGGGAAAGATGACCTGGAAGCCGAACTCACTGCTTGCTCCAACGCCATGATTCTGGATGTACAAGACAACCAATGGCGTTTCGCTCATGACAAGCTGCGCGAGGGGTTATTGGCAGATTTTGGTGATGATGAGCGCCGTCATTTCCATCGGACTGCGGCTGAACTCATCATGCGTGTTTATGGTGATGATCCGAAGCAAGCAGGGGCATTAGCGCATCACTGGGGTTTAGCAGGTGATACCGCGAAAGAATTGATCTATGCAACACTTGCAGGTGATGAAGCCTTCCGTATGAATGTTCATCAGACGGCGGCACAGCACTATTCTCGTGCCCTGTTGCTCGCACAACACAACAAAAGTGTGAGCCGCGAACAGTTGATTCATTTGTACAGTCGCTTAGGGCGCACATATGAATTGAACACACGCTATCAGGAAGCGCTTGATCTGTACCGTGAATTTGAATCATTGGCGAACGAACGCGGTGATCAATCAATGGCGTTAACCGCCTTATTGGCACATACGGTTGTGCTCTCTGTCCCTAGCGCTGTGTTTAACCTTGAGAAGGCGCGCCCCTTAGCTGAGCAAGCTCTTGCTTTGTCCCGTGAGATGAGAGATCGTGCCGCCGAAGCAAAAGCATTATGGTGCTTGCTGCTGATTTATTTCTACAACGGCGATGCGAAGCGGGGGATTGAATACGGCGAACAATCGCTGGCAATTGCGCGTGAACTCAACCTGCATGAGCAAATCGCTTATACCCTGAATAATCTCGCTTTGGCTTATATTAGTATCGACATGCGCCGAATGCTGCTTTGTTTGGCAGAGGTGGA
>CALMZT010001229.1 GCA_937870805.1 uncultured Chloroflexota bacterium | reverse complement strand
CCTCCGTGTACTGGGGAGTCAGGTACTGGGTGAGGTTGGGCTCGTTCCAAATCTCCCACACGCGGATACCTTCACCTTCGTCCCAACCGAGTTCCTGCGCCAGTTCGCCGCCGGGCATGTAACGGCTGACTGTGCGAAAGACAAAGTCTGCCCAATAGTTATCAGGGTTGATCGTTTTACCTTCGCCATCAGTATCTGTGCCGTCGCTGAAAATCGGCTCGTTCAGCCCGGTGATGCGGTCTCCATCACGGCGAAAGGTCGGCATCCCTAACAGAATGGCATTGATGTTCAAGCCGTATTGTAAGTCGGCATTCACCACAGTATCGACAGCGCTCCAATCGAAAACGCCTTCTGTGGCTTCAACGCGATTCCAGTAAATTGGAAAACGATTCCAGCCTGCACCGAGTTCTAACGCACGCTGGTAACGTGTCTCATCAGCAGGGCTTTCCGGCGAACTGATGAAGGTAATGCCCAAGCGCTGTGAACGGATGTAAGCAGATTCATCGGCATTCGACAAACGCGGAAGAAGCAACAGCAAGATAAACAGACAAAATGCGCTGAGGCGAAACACAGAGAAGGGCGCAGCACGCCGCGCGCCCACAACATTCTGGGTCATAAACGACAACGATAACCTAAACTCATTCCTTCATCATCCACTGACATCGAACCATGTCTGCCGCCACGCCTCTAGCTGCGTAATTGCAGCGGTGTAATCTGCCACAATTTCTTCAGCAAGCGTGCGCAGTTCAGGATGTTCCGCTTGCGACTGCGCCAACTGCGCGATAGCAATTGAAACGCGGTGATGGTCAATGACAGCATTGATAAAGCGAAAATCAAACGGGACTTCACTGTTCTCTGGAATTTGCACGTTGGTTACGTTGGTCAGCAAAGTCGTAGAGGGCTGAAGGTCGGCATACCATGCCGTGCGCCATTCATTCATCTGTTCAATTTGTGCGCCTTGTGTATCAATGATGCCTTGCGCGAACGTGCGCAGTTCCTCATGTTCGCTGTCATCGACACCGCTCTGCGCCAGTGTTACAGCATTGGTATGCAGCGCCGTCATCGTGTCGATGAACAAGGCATCGAAAGGCGAACTCAGCGTGCCAACTGGCACAACAGGCGTCGTATCACCGATGATCGGTGTGACGGTTACAGCCGCTTCGCTGACGGGTGCTGCCGTTGGGGTGGGTGCAGAGGCACAGCCAGCCAGCAGGCAAATGATGAAGATGAAGGGATATTTAAACATAAATTGCTCCGCAAATCGCGCAACATCATAACAGTCTATAAAAAAAATTCCAACCGAATTTGACAATTGAATATTTGTTCCTTGTCTGCTAAATTACTTCTGTCCAATGTAATAAGTTCGGCAAGAACAGAAAGTCAACACTTCACTATGTCTTCTCAAACATCAACGGGTATTGTCAAGTGGTTCAACAATACTAAAGGCTACGGCTTTATCACAATTGACGGCTCCGAAAAGGACATTTTTGTCCACTACTCCGGGATTGCTGGTAATGGATACCGCACTCTCGAAGAGGGGCAGCGCGTGCAATTCGTGATTGCCCAAGGGCAAAAGGGTCAGGAAGCGCGCGACGTAGAGCGCCTCTAAGACTAAACCAGCCTACCACACGGGGATACTCAGCGAGTGTCCCCGTTTTTATTCCTCTACATGGACTCTACCGATAACAGCTTGCCTGTGCGTGGCGCACGATAAAGACAATATGCGCCTTTGTAGCGACGCAGTGCTTCAAATACCAAGCGTGGGACATCCAGTTCAGCAACACCACTTTGATCGCTTTCCACACGCACGAGATACAGCGCTGTGCGTTTATTGAGCATACGCACTGTAAAGGTTGTTTCACCGCAAATCGACGTGACAGTTCCACCGCCTATATCAGCGCTCAGACGCAGCCAATGGCGCAAGAACAAGCCCATCATCGCCGTATTGAGAATGGTCACGCTAATGCCAACAAGCGTGAGAATGGGCGAGGATTGCTGATTGCCGAAAAATAGAAACGTCGTCGCCACCAACGCCACGACGAACATCGCCGCGATGCCGATGAGAATCGCGCGCCCGCGCTGCTGCTGCAAACGCTTAATTTGTGCGGCGCTCAGTTTTCCGGCGCGGTTGGCTTGCAAGTCTTCAGTGCTGAAGTTCAACGCCGCCATCAAATCACTATTCAACAATTACTCCTGCTTCGCATCGGGATTTGCTGCTCTGGCTTGTGCCTCATCCTGTGGTGTCAATCGCGGATAAGGAGACAGTTCATCGATCACAAGGCGCGGCTCCGCCAATTGCAGCCCTGTCGTTTCAAAAATCTCCATAATCGCCAGGTTAATGCTTTCGCGTTCAGCCGAGAACTGCGCATAATCGGGCAGTTTGATAAAACAAACCACTTCGATTTCCAGCCCATTTTTCCCGAACGAATTAAAAAATACCTGTAACGATTCCTGCTCGACGGCAGGGCGATCTGCCAGCATCGTGCGAATCAGGGGCAAAACAGCGCGAATTTGCTGGCTGGTCGTGTTGTAATCGATGCCGATTTTGTTCAGGTAGCGGCGCTTGCTCAAGCGTGACCAATTGATAATCGCGGCGGTTGCCATTTTGCTGTTGGGCACGGTCACAAGAGATTGGTCAAGCTGACGGATGCGCGTGGAACGCAAACCAACGCGCTCGACTTTCCCTTCAGCTTCGGGGATTTTGATGAACTCGCCTTCGACAAAAGGGCGATCACCGACGACTGCGGTGAAGCCAAAGAGGTTAGCGATGGTATCCTGTGCCGCCAGCGAGAACGCTAAACCGCCGAGTCCCAAGCCGGCGATCAAGCCGCTGACATCATAGCCCCATTCCTGCACGATAATCACCAGTGCCAGCGAGATAATCACCAAACGCAGCGCGGTACGCACAAACGGCAGCAGTTCTTCTTCAATCGCCAAGCCCGTGACATTCTGCAACTGCCGCCGCGAAAAGGCAATGAGTTCTACTGCACGGTACACACCCATCGCCACGCCAATGATGATAAACGTGCGTACCAGATGGGTCACAAAAACATCATTTAGCCCTAAAATCTCTGCGCCCAGATACAAGCCAAAGGCGATGAGGAAAAAGCGTATCGCCGTCGTCAAAATATCCAGCGCGATATTGCCCGGCTGCCACTGGGTACGATCCAGTCTCCGGCGCAGAGGCGAGACGATCAGCCAGGTGAGTGTATGGCGCAGGAGAAAAACAACGATGAGCGCGAGGATTGCAACCAGAACACGGAGGAGGAAATTGCGTACATCAGGCGAGAGTTGATCCAATAATGGCATGTCAGCTTGCCTCACGTTAATGGTGAAATAGACAATATCTTTACAGTATATTGGACGGTTTGCCCAATTGCCATCGGCTTAATATTACACTATATTGAATTTATGACAGGTTAGATTTTGCAACGAAGTGAACCGTTTATACGTAGTTTTTATGTAATGCGGTATATAACATAAGTAGTGATTTGTGCATCAATACTCTTCAACATCTGATCTGTCTGCCCATCAGTGGGCTTGTGGAAAGTGATAGGATATGGCACCCAAAGTAGTGCAGCACAATGACTCTGAGCATCCTGTTCGCATGATTGTGCTATCACAAGTGGGAGCAGTCGTGGTCATGCTGCTGGCGGTGGTGTTTTCGATGCCCACCATCAAGCGCAAAGAATGAAGGCTTTATTCCTGCGTTCTCATTCGTAGCGGCACCCTTTCATCTGATGCCGCTGCCTGTCTAGACATCGAGTAACAAACGTACATTCAGACTCCACGCGATATACAGCGCGTGTAAAAAGCCCTTAAATTCTGAGATCGTCCGGTCATCATCTGGCGCGGGCTTATGCTGGAAGGGAAAGCGAGACGCCGCATCCTGTGGCGCACGCGAAATCTTCATGATCTGATCGGCGTTTAACTCGCGGCTGATCGCATTGAAAAACAGCAGCACCACCCCGGCGTGTGGCGGCTGGATATGCCCCAACAAAAACAACATCTCAAACACCTGATCGTTGGTGATGCGGAATTCGCCTAAACGCCGCGACAGCATCCCGCGCACTTCAAAATATTCGTCCCCTGCCTGTCTCATCGGTGCCAAGCTGCTGCCATCGTACTTAAATTCCTCGACACCCTGCTTCAACAGCAGCCAAACCAGCGCGTCGTCGGGTACAGGCAGTTGATTGAGCAGCCACGCTTCGCCGCGCGCAGAGACTGGATACTGTACAAAACCCATACAGCCGAATGGTTTACCTGTGCGGTTCGCAGGACAGCCAATACAATGATGTTCCAGTGGCTTGAGTTCGGCGGCAGCATCCAGCAAATCCTGGACAACAATTAACTTTATCTCTTTTTCACCTTCGGGTGTGCTGCGCGTGAACTCAAAACCCATTTCACTCGGCGGACGCTCATCGCCGTTCTTACGGAACATGGCAATAATGGCTTGCGCGCGTTCTTCACCCTTCAATCGCTCAAGGATTCCTTCTGTACCCAGCGTTTGCTTGGGAATACAGTCATAGTCGATGATAAAATCGATAGCCATGTTCGCAAATTCCTAACCACAGAGACAAAGAAACCCTCAAAGCATAATAGGGATTATAGCACAGCGCACGAGAGTAACACTGCTGAATGAGCGATAAAAACGCACTGCCTTCTCGTTGACCCGCGTCTTTAACTCGACTATAGTTACAGGTCTATCCACCACTCATGACCTAATGGACAAACCAATTAGGTTACTAACAAAATAGAAGGCACATATTTCTCAACCCATTCAAACTTGAAGCAGGTGGTT
>CALMZT010001228.1 GCA_937870805.1 uncultured Chloroflexota bacterium | reverse complement strand
AACAAACTAACCCCGATACCCGGCATCGCCAAGCTGCACACCAGCCTCGTCTTCCGCGAGATCAAAGCAACAACCGTTCTGCCACTAATCGAGGATGAATAAAATGACACCACACAACCACCACGACCTCCTGAAAACGCACATCAAACATCCAGTGCCTCACACGCGAACGTTAAGCCCCTCTCCATGTGGTGCGACTTCAACTTTCTCTAAAGTTCCAAAAATGGGTAAGCGAAGCGGCGGGGTTTACACGGGTAGGTATTTAATGCTTGTTGCAAATGAACTCAAAACACCCTTCCCTCAATCCTATTTTCCGGCACGCCAGCCCGCCACGCGCAGCATTTCCCCCTCTCTACGTGCCAAGACTCCCGATTTCACAAGGTTTCTAAAGTGGAGAGGGGGATCAAGGGGGTGAGGTTATGGCGAGCGCTCAATTGTCTTTCAATAAATACCTACCCTTGTGAAGGAGTTTGGATGAGGTCAAACGCAACATCATGTACGGTTTCCAACAACCAACAACCAACAACGAATAACCACACTTAAGGAAAACACTTCATGAACTCCACAACCATTATCCCCCACACTCAGGATTACGTTGCACGCGGCGCAGAACTGATGACAGCCGCACGCCAGCACCGCGACATCGTGCGTCAGCGCCGTTTTGACACCATCGCCGTGCATGGCATCTACAACATGGAGCAGGCGATGGCGAACCAAGGCAGTGTCAACGAGCCAATGTACCTCAGCGCCGCGCAGCACTTCGAAAACAGCGCGCAGATGGAAGCCGCGCTTGCCTACCAGTACCCCGGCTGGATTTACACCCGTGTCGCCAACCCCACCATATATTACCTCGAAGCAACATTGGCGCTGCTCGAAGGCTACGGCTGCGCAGGCGATGTGAACGCCTTTGCCACTGCGTCCGGCACGTCGGCGGTCTTCATGGCAACCGTGCCCTTCCTCACCGTCGAAGCCGGGCACAGGATGAACATCGTCGCCAGCGCGCGTTGTTACGGCGGTACATTCATGCTGTTCAGCCAGCGCTACGCCCTTGAACGCGGCGTGGACGTGCGCTGGGTCAAAAACCCGTTGGATTTAGATGAATGGACGCGCCAGATCGACTCCGATACACGCTTCGTCTTTGGCGAACTGCCGAGCAACCCCGGCTTGGCGATGTTCGACATCCAGGCGCTAGCCGACATCGTGCACAGCCACAACCTCCCCTTGATTGTCGACTCGACCATTGCCACGCCTGCGCTGATTCGCCCACTGTGTCACGGTGCAGATATTGTCATCCAGTCCCTGAGCAAAGCCATTACGTCGGGAGGCTTCGTCATCGGCGGCGCTGTCATTTCGCATAGTGATATACTCAGTAAAGTGGGCAGTGATGAACTACGAGCAAACTTCGCGTTATATTGCAAAACGCTGCCCTTCCGCGATCACGGTCCATCGCTCAGTCGCTTCAACGCACTTATGACGCTGAACGATTTGCGCACGCTCCGCAATCGAATCGATCAACTGAGTCGTCATGCCATGAAGGTCGCGTTGTTCCTCCAATCACACCCCAAAGTCGAGCAGGTTTTCTACCCCGGCTTGCCATCCATGCCCGAATACGAGGTCGCGCAGCGTTATATGTGGCTGGTCGATGGCGACGAAAACGGCGCTGAAGTCAACCGCTACAGCCATTTGCTCAGCTTCACCGTCAAAGGCGGCATACAGGCGGCACGCACAGCCTTCGACAACTTCCAGATCATCTTTCGCGGCACTGACCTTGGCAAAACCAAGAGCGTAGCAACTATCCCCGCCATCTCGACGCATCAGCAGCAGGGTGATACCGGGCGCGACCTCGCGGCAGTCTTGCCCCATCAAATTCGCCTCAGCGTCGGCGCAGAACACCCCGATGACATCATGCAGGACTTAGACCAGGCACTTTCCGCCATCTCTTAACCGATATATGCTCTATGGGAAAATGATGCATCCTGTACTATTCACTGACGTTACGCACCGTGAACCTGTGAACAAGGGGTTTAAACCCCTTGTTCGAGCTAAGCCTGCGTAACATCAGCTATTCATTTCTATGGACTAATGACTATCGACCAACGACTATCGACTCACCATGAACATACAATTCCCCAACAAAACAGTCATCATCACAGGCGCAGCACACGGCTTTGGTCGTGCCATCAGCCTCGCCTTTGCTCAGCGCGGCGCACACGTCTGGGCGTGCGATGTGCTTTCCGCTGAACTGGACGAAACCCGCCGCCTGTGTCTCGAAGCAGGCGGAGATTGTGAAGTTCGCATAGTCGATGTGTCCAGCAAGTCAGCGGTGGATGCCTTTGTCTCTGAGGCAGCGGCGCAGCGGGGTCTCGTCGATATTCTGGTGAACAACGCTGGCGGGGTCTTGGGGCAGGTGGGGCAGCCGCTTGAAAACGTCACCCCCGAACAATGGAACAGCATCTACGCCGTCAACGTCAGCGGCGCATTCTACTTTTGTCAGGCGGTTGCGCCGGGCATGAAAGCCGCGCGCTATGGGCGCATCGTCAACATTTCCAGCGGCGCGGGCTTGGGCATCAGTCTCACAGGCATTCAAGCGTATGCCTCTGCTAAAGCTGCGCTCATCAGCCTCACACGCCAGCTTGGGCACGAACTCGGCGCATGGAACATCACCGTCAACTGTATCGCGCCCGGCTTCGTGCGTTCCAATCCAACAACCGAACGCCAGTGGCAGTCCTATGGCGAGGAAGGGCAGCGCAAACTCATCGATAACATCGCCCTCAAGCGTCTCGGCTCACCAGAGGACATTGCGCACGGCGTCCTCTTTTTCGCCTCCGACTTCGCCTCATGGGTTACAGGTCAAGTCTTAGCCATCGACGGCGGCAAATAATTAAGAACACCGCTTTAGCTGATTTTAAGATCATCTGAGTTCGATTTAAGCTAGGTAAAATGCTTTCGCATACTTGTAGGGGCGCAACATGTTGCGCCCGAACCTGCAACGGCAAATCGAATTTCTCATCTCGAATCGACGTTAATCAGGCGGTTGATAAGATTGGATGACTACTCCACCAATACCTGCAATCGCTAAGTCCGTACTATTGGGTCTCCAATCAATTCCCCTGATGTCCGTAATTGGAAGATTGGGCAAGTCACAATTTGCTCCCGTAACCACATCCCAAATTTTGATAAGCCCCAGTTTGTCCCCCGTTACCAGACGCTTGGAGTCGGGAGAAAATACCACCGCGTCCGTTAATGCGGTTTCGTGGCTGCTAAATGTTACCAAGTCTTTTCCCGACTTAAGATCTACCATTTTCAAGCTGCGGTTATCGTTAATGAGTTGTAGAGTCAAGAGCTTTCCATCGGAGGCGATGAAAGAGAATGTCGGGAAGTCATGCGAACCCATGAAATTTGAGATCTGACGGCATGTTCCAGAATCCCAAGTTCTTACAGTGGCCGAC
>CALMZT010001227.1 GCA_937870805.1 uncultured Chloroflexota bacterium | reverse complement strand
CTTCACAGCGTCCCCAGATTTCATCCAGCGCAGGACCACTTTTTTCGATGAGCAAGTCGATATATTCCTGCCACGTGCCATCATGATTACTGGAAAACATCAAATGCGGGTCGCCGCATTCGTTGATAATCACCCAGCGGGCAAAGTGTGTGGTGTGATGTTCTTCAAAAAGAACATAGATGTTGTTGGTTTTGCCTTTGATGTCTTTTCCGATGACGGTGAGGAACTGTCTCAGTGGTTCAACTTCTGGTTGTTTGATCTTAGTAATAACCGTCAGCGCGTTTTGCAGCATTCTGATCCCCTGTGCTGGCTAATCTGTCGCTAATTCAGATTATAGCAGTGCATGATCGTTCCCACGCCGTTAATGCACTACAATTTTGAAACCTTTTTAGGGGATACAAGTCTGAATTGAACTCAAACAGGACATAAATACCTCACGTCCTGTTTGCAGATTTTTTATAACTGACCTTACGCACCCGAACCTGTGAACAAGAGGTTTAAACCCCCTTGTTCGAGCTGAACCTGTATAACATAATTATAAGTTAGGAGGTATACTATTAACTCCAGGGATAGGGGCTGCTGGAAACGGGGTGCAAATCGCCTTCCGCAAAGCGCGCGAAACGGAACGGATGCAGCACACTGCTGTGTTCTCCCATCAGCACTTTGGCGACTTCCTTGCCGACGCCAATCATCTTATAGCCGTGATTGCTGTCGGCGACGACGTAGACGTTGGGCAGCATCGCGTCGAATACCGGGAAACTGTCGGCAGTGAACGCACCAACGCCGCCCGACGATGCCCAATGATATTCACCGCTGCATCCTTCAAAACGCTGCATACAGTGCGCTAATCCGGCTGTCCAGTAATCGACAAAATCCTCTTGAACGACGTACTTACTTGCCGTGCCGTAGGGGTCGATCTGCGCGTCGTGACCGAGATTTTCCGGTACTGCGCCACCCTGCACACCCGCTTTATCGCGCTTGAAGTAAATACCCCACAACTGATCGGTAATCAATTCCCCTGTTTTATCTGAAACCAGCGGCTCAGTGGAATCGACGTGCATCACAGGTGGATATGCGCCGTCAGCGGTGGTATATGCTGTGGGGTCGAAGCGGATTTCGCCTTCTTGCAACCGCCAGAACGTCCACATATTCCAGTCTTTCACAAGGTCGCCGTTGGGCTTTTTGATGTCGATTTTGTTGGGCAAGCCCAGCATCGTCCACACTTGCTTAATCCAGGGACCGACGCCCACCACCACTTGCTCAGTATGGATTTTGCCTTGATTGGTCTGTACCGCCGTCACGATGCCATCCCGCATGTCGAAACCTGTCACTTGCACGCCTGATAAGATTGAGACGCCTTCGCTTTCGACCTTTTTCGCCAAGCCCATGACCGACGATTTGTTGAACGCGAAGCCACCCTGTTTCTCGTGCAGGCAGGTCGTTAGCCCGCGCGCTTTCCAATCGGGGAACATGGCGCGCATGTAGTCGTGGACTTTCTGTTCGCCCGTGATGAGGTCGGAACGATAGCCCTTACGCTGATGGCGTTCGTAGATGGATGCCAAATCTTTGTCTTGCACTGGACCGACAAGTGCCATATAGCCAACGCCGTGATAGGCGAATTCTTCAGCGTTTTCTTCCCACACTTCGACACTCACGCGCATGACTTCGCCCATCGCAGGCTGATAGTAAAAGTTGCGCACAACGCCGCACGCGATGCCTGATGCGCCTGCGCCGGGGCTGGTCTTGTCGAGCACGACAATATCATCACCGCTGCCTTTACCCCGCGCTTTGAGTTCTTTTGCTAAGTGCCATGCGCTGCTCAAGCCGTGAATGCCCGCGCCAATCACCACATATTTTTTGTGCTTGGGTAAATCCATACTTTTCCTCAAATCCTCAAATATAAATAAACACCTTGTCACCGCATCGTTCGGCGTGATAAGTTGTTAATGGCTTACGCGCGGGCGCTTTCGTGGCTTTGCCGTTGGTCACATCGAAACGACCATTGTGTCTTGGACACTCGATGCAGCCGTCGATGACCAATCCGCCCGCTAACTCTGCCTTTTCGTGCGTACAGATGCCGTCGCTGGCATAGAATTGATCGCCCTGCAAGCGATATACTGCGTACAGCTTGCCATCGTGCGTAAAACCTATCACATCGTGCTCACCCAGATCCGCCACCGCGCACGCTTCCACCCATTCTCTCGCGACTGACTCAGTTGTCTCGACTAGCGGCTGTTCTAATGGGGTGGTCACTTCCGGTTGTTGTTCGATCACCGTCGCGGCAGACGAGGTTGAAGGAAGATCGCGCACGATATGATAATCGGGGTTTTCCGTCGCCTGCTTGATTAACGCAGGAATCATCTCTTTATAGACCGCCCACAAATTCGGATACGGTGTTGGCGTCTGATCTTTGATGGCGGCGTGCAAGCGTGGCAGGGCGTGATAGGGCACCATTGGTATCGAATGATGCTCAAGATGATAGTTCATGTTCATGTACAGGTAGCGGAACACCGGATTGACGTACACCGTGCGCGTGTTTTGGCGGTGATCAAAGATATTCTCTTTTAATCCCGCGTGCTGCGTCAGCCCAAGCAGTTGATGTAACCAGCCACCGTAAAAGCGCGGCAGCGCTACAAACATCATCGGCAGAAAGCTGCCAATCGCCAGCGACCACAGCGCAAATCCGCCAATAATCGCCACATACACGCGGCTCGACCAATACATCTTCCAGCGTTCTTGCTCTGGTACAAAATTCCGCACATCGGCATTCGGCTTGCCAAACGCATGGCGAATGATGCGCCACACTTCCGGCGGTCCGCTGCGCAGATCAAAGAAATCCAGCGCAATTTTGACCAGATCGGCAGGGCGCATCACCTGAATCTCAGGGTCAAGCCCCACGACAATCGTATGCGTGTGATGGCGTGCGTGGCTCCAGCGCCACAGGAACGCCTCGCGCAGCGTCATAAACGAACTGAGATGATAAAAGATTTCGTTGAGCCAGCGTGTCTTAAACGGCGTCCCGTGTCCACACTCATGCCAGCGCGCATCCGACGACGAGTAAATCGTGCCGTAAATCAGGAACGCGGGGATCGCCCACCACGTCCCCCACGACAGCACCGCCGCGTAGCCGCTCACGATCAGTAGCGCAATCCACAGCCCGAAATGCATCAGCGCCGGTGCATCGCTGCGCTGCATCAACGCTTTGAGTTCCGCGCGCGAAATGTTAGGATGCCACCATGTTTCTTCAACGCGGTCTTCAATGCGCTCGTCATCTAATGGAACAACGCCCTCATCGACACCCGTTAGCCTGTAATCACGTTTTGTTTTCGTCGCCATTTTGTCTTGCTCCTGAAATAATATTTTTAGGTCTGGTAGAGTATAAACCCCAAGCACTGATGCCTCAAACTCTACCACTGGAGCAAATCATGCGTGAGCGAATTCCTGCGCCGCATCCCACACCACATCCCACACATACGCTGCCATTGAACGATCAACGATTATATGATGCGTGGGCAAATCACCGCCATCATGCCGAATAATCAGCGCGCGCACCTTCGCCAAACTACTTTGCGCAGCGTGATAATTCACGAACTTGCCGAAATCCAGCGCACACACTTTCGCCAGCACATCATTCACTCGCTTACCAGATAACGTCATGCCGCCGCGCCCATGTGTGATGTCCGTCAGCGTCACATGCTGATCGCCAATCTGCTGTGCGATGCGTTCCGTCGCCGCGTTCACCTCCTCTGTCAGCAGCACAAACTCATCGCGCCGCAGCCGCACCAATAAGCCCTCATCAGTTTTCAACACATCGCCCACTGCCATTGCCGCAGCATTCAACACCTGTTCCGCCGCTTTGCCACGAATATGCAAGAGTCCCGTTCGCAGTTCACTCAACTTTACCTGTTCACCCGCCAGATCGACTTTTCCTACCAGCGGCGACGCAATCTCGATCATGCTTAGCCTACTCTCTTGTATTTCCTTTGCGTCCTCTGTGCCTTGGCGGTTCAATCACTTCCCTACGAATTCAACCGCACGCCCTCAGCATCATAAAACGGTAGCTTCGCTACACGTCCGCGCTTCAATTCGCCGCGTACACGAATGCTGAACTCTTGCCCCACGTCGCACATCTCGGCAGGTAGCCAGCACAAGCCGATCACTTTGTTCAGTGTTGGGCTGCGGCGCACGCTGGTAATGCGCCCGATGATCTCCAAGCCAATCGGTCCGTTTCCCACGCGCACGATCTGATTGCCTTCTTCGGGCAGCGTCCCATCAGGCATCTCAAAGCCCACCAGCCGCTTTTCAATCCCGTATTCGCTGGCGAACACGAGCGACGTTTTACCGATGAAGTCTTCTTTGTCGAGCTTCACCAGTCCTTCCAACCCCGACTCTAGCGGATTGCTCAAGCCATCGGTGTCCTGCCCGACGATGATGTGTCCCTTTTCCAGTCGCATCACCCGCTGTGCCTCGACGCCAAATGGTAGAATGCCGAACTCCTTGCCCGCACTCATCAGCGCTTGCCATACGTGCAGACCGTAGCCGCTGGGCACATGAATCTCATACCCCAACTCGCCCGTAAAGCCCACGCGCAGCAGCAGCGCATCGATGCCCGCCACCTTGCCTTCCCGCGCGTGCATATAAGGGAATGCCGCGTTGCTCAAGTCGATGCCTTCGCATACCTTTTGCAGCACTTCACGCGCATACGGTCCCGTCAGGTTCATCGCCGCGCGCAGTTCGGTAGCGTCCAGCAGATGCACATCGAGTTTCCAGCCACCTTGCAGCCACGACTCGATCCATTCGTACACCGACGATGCGCCGCTGCTGGTCGCGGTCATGTAGTAAAAATCGTCGCGCAGGCATGCCGTTACGCCATCATCCATCACTACAGCTTCATTGTTGAGCATCACGCCGTAACGCACACGCCCCACGCCCAGCTTACGCCAGCGGTTGACGTACAGCCGTTCCAGCAGCGCGGGTACATCCTTGCCATGTAGATGAAACTTCCCAAGCGTGCTGATGTCAATCAACCCGACGCGCTCACGTACCGCGCGCACTTCTTCAATTGGATTGCCGTAGTGTTCGGGACGTTTCCACACACCCGCGTTCATCATCTTTGCACCGCGTTTCACATGCCAATCGTGCATCGGAGTGACCCGCACAGGCTCCATCAACCTGCCGCCCAGTGCGCCCATCATCACGGGTTTCACAGGCGGGCGCGTGGTCGTCGTGCCTGTCTCGCTGATCGTTTGCCCGTTGTAGTGCGCGCACACTCGCAGCGCGTTCACATTGCACATCTTGCCCTGACACGGACCCATGCTCACGGTGCTGTAGCGCTTGAGCAGTTCCATGCTGTCATAGCCCTCGTCAATGGACTGCTTGATGTCCTTGCTCGTCACATCCTCGCAGAAACACACAAAATCCTTTTTACCCGCTTGCTCCGCTAGTTGCGCGGCTGTCCATGCTGTTCGCTGTTCGCGTGTTTGCTTAATTTCCGTTTGTAGTTCATCAATGCGCGCTTGTAGCGGCGCAACACGTAAGCGAAGCGACTGCGCCCTGTTGTTCCCATCAAACCCCGCCGCCAACGCCGCTTGCAACCCTGCCAGTTCACCTTCGCGCACAATATCGGTTTCATTGTGTGAACCTGTCACCTCACCCGCCGCGAACACATTTTCTGGAAGCGAAGCAAGCACAAACTCGTTGAGCGTCTCATCCCATGCTACTTTTGCGCCTGCCTGTAACAGCAGTTCGTTAGCTGGCATGAAGCCCGTTGAAAGCACTAATAAATCGCATGAGACTTCGCGTTGATGACACCCATCTAATGAGCGCAGATGTACGCTTTCGAGGCGTGTCATTCCGCTTTCAGCTTTGATCACTGTCGTCTGAGGTAGAACGATTACGCCATGCTCTTGTAACTGTGCGACGAGTTCTGCATCAAGTTCAGCGCGCATATCGGCAACAGCAGCGACTTTTACCCCTACTCTAATCAACTTAAGTGCTGTTTCCAATCCACGCGGATTTGCCGAAACTACTACAGCCGTTGTACCCGACACGACACCATACAGATGAATCAATCGTCGCACCGCCGACCCAAGCATAATTCCCGGCAAATCGTTGTTCTCAAACACAGGCGGGATTTCATATGCCCCTGTCGCCACAACCAGCGATTTTGTGCGCAGCTTAATCAGACGATTGCCCTGTACAGCGCCAATCCAATTGTGATCGTAGCGCCCGAAAGCCAGCGTATTCTTCATCACTTCAATGTTAGGATGTGCTGCAACCTTTGCCGCTAAACTAGTTGCTTGAATATGGACAGCAGTTTCCCCGCGAGATTGCCCAGAATAGCGCAAATGTCCACCTAACTGCGCTTCAGACTCGATGAGAATGACACGCGCGTCTGCGTCGGCTGCTGCCAACGCTGATTGCATTCCTGCCAAACCGCCGCCAACAACGGTCACATCAGCGTGTTTGTAAACCTTGTCGTAGTATCCCGGCTGGGCATCGGTATCGACTTCGCCAAGCCCCGCCGCGTTGCGCAGCACTTTTTCGTACAGCGGCCACAGCGCTGCCGGACGCATGAACGCCTTGTAGTAAAAACCTGCTGGCAAAAAGCGATCAACCAACTGCGTGCTGCTCATCATATCCACATCCAGCGAAGGGAAAACGTTTTGCGCGCCAACTTTCATCCCCTGTTGTGCGGGCGTCACACAGCTTCGCACATTGGGTTCTTCGCCCACTTGCACGAGGCAGTTGGGGCAGTTGCCCGCGCAGCACAGCAGCCCACGCCGCCGATGATACTTAAATGAACGGCTGAACGTCGTTATGCCCGCCGCCGCCAGTGCTGATGCAATCGTATCGCCCTCGTAGGCGCTGTATTCCTTGCCCTCGAACGTGAACGTCACCACCTTTTCGCGGTTGATGATTTGCGATGGGGCAGGCGGCAAGCGATGGGTCTGCATTGAAATAGACGATGCCATAAATTATTTTTCCGGCAGGAAGTAAGTTTCGAGGATTTCTTGAGTTTTCGTGTGCCGTTCGGCGATGAACCAGCAGCCGCACGCGCCGTGATACCACCATTCGCTTTGCACGCCCAGCACGTTCTTGCGCATGTAGAGGTATTCTGCCCATGTCGCTCGCGTGGTTTCGGTGGGGCTAGGGCGTTGAACTGTTTCGCCGCCAAATCGAAATTCGCTAACATTGCGCTGCCCACAGTTGGGGCATGTAAGCAGAATCATGATGATAACATTTCCTCAAATAAACCCGATTGTACATTTGTAGGGGCAAGACATGTCTTGCCCTAATCTGATTTCCACAAAATGAGAACAAATGTTCAAAAAGCGACATTTCTGTGCTATAATACCTACTTATACGCTGCTTTTCGGACGCTACAGATGGTATATCAACTCACAAATATTGATGTAAGTTTCCTGATACGCTCACTGTTTTTTCGGCTTACATTAAACTTTGAGGTTAAGATTGGGTATGAAACATCCAAACCCCTGAACCCACCCATGCTTTATGTCCGTATCCCCAACTAAAACGATAGTCTGATAAATGTGTTTTTGCAGGCAAATATTTGAGTTTAGTTAATGATTAATACCCTTTAATGCCCCACTGACGCCGCGCCTTTTTCACCCACGAGTCGCCCTTCTTCAAAGCGCGACAGTCGGAACGGCTTCAGTAGTTCAGGTGTCTTATGCGTGGCGATGAGTTCAGCCATGCGCTTGCCGCTGACCGGACCCGCCTTGAAGCCATACGTCCCCCACCCCACATCCACCAGGAAGCCCTCGACAGGCGTGTACCCCATGATCGGGCTGTAGTCCACGGTCATATCGCACACGCCCGCCCACTGCCGCAGGATCTTGACGCGCGACAGGAACGGGAACAGTTCGATCATGTGCCCACTGAGGCTTTCGAGGAAGCCCAGTGTCGAGTCCAGCGAGTACGATGTGTACGGGTCAATCGACGCGCCCATCACCAGTTCCCCCCGATCTGATTGGCTCACGTAGACGTGCAGCGAACCGGAGACGATGACCGTATCGAGGAACGGCTTCAGCGCTTCGGTGACAGTGGCTTGCAATGGATGGGTCGTGATCGGCAGCCTCACCCCCGCCATGTCGGCAATCAGCGTGCACCAGCCCGCCGTCGCGTTGAGCACCACGCCCGTTTTAATCTTGCCACGACTGGTTTGTACCCCTGCCACGCGCCCGTGTTCCACGTCGATGCCCGTCACTTCGGTCATCTGGTGGATGTGGACGCCCCGTTGATCTGCGCCGCGCGCGTAACCCCACACCACCGCATCGTGGCGGATGATGCCGCCCGGCGGGTGATACAGCGCCGCCAGGATTGGGTAGCGTGGGTGGTCGCTCAAGTCCAGATGCGGGCACAGTTTGGCGATCTCGTCCGGGTAGATCAAGCGGCTGTTGACACCTTGGATTTGATTCACTTCTGCCCGCCAGCGCATCGTCCGCACCGAGCTATCGTTGTGCGCCAGCGTCAAATGCCCACGTTGGCTGAACATCACGTTGAAATTGAGATCGAGCGACAGTTCTTCGTACAGCTTCACACTCTCGTCGTAGAATGCCACGCCTTCGGGTGTCAGGTAGTTTGAGCGTATGATCGTCGTGTTGCGTCCGCTGCCTCCGCTGCCGATGTAGCGCTTTTCCAGCACGGCGACATTGGTGATTCCATGATCGCGCGCGAGGTAGTACGCCGCTGCCAAACCATGTACACCGCCGCCGATAATCACTACATCGTAGCTGTCTTTGAGTGTGTGCGTGCGCCACATGCGCTGGAACGGTTTTTTGCCGTTCAATCCATGCCGAATCAGTTGCCACATAGCAGCTACTTCTGGAAGTCCTGAAGGTGACGCTCGACTTTGGCTTTTGTGGCTTCCGTCGCACCCAACACTGGATGCAGCGACAGATCAGGCGAGAACTGGCTGGCGGGTACAGTTCTGCCAAGCGCTTCTGCCATCGCGCGCACGTGATGAGGCGCGCCGCCGCAGCAGATGCCGATGAAGTTCACGCCGAGTTCACGCGCGCTTAATGCGAAGTTCGCCATCTCAAAGCGTGTGTGCAGGAACGGGTCAAGTGCTACCGGGAAGGCACGATTACCAGCATCGTCTTTCAACACTTGGAAGTACGGTTCCAGCGTCGTCGTGCGATAGGGCACGGGCTGCGCCGCAACGTAACATTTGACCGCCGCGCGAATTTTTTCCAGCAGAGGCAGCATCGTGTTCGGTCCACGACTGCAATTCAAGCCGACGACTTCCGCGCCGTTGTCTTCTAGGGTTTTACAAGCATCTGCCCACGAATAGCCATCGTAGCTTTCTTCGCCCTTCGCCGCGAACGTCACCATCGCAGGGAAGCCCGTTTGTTTGATGACATCCAGCGCCAACAGTGCCTCGCCCAGGTGGTTGAATGTCTCCGCGATGAAGAAGTCCGCGCCTTCTTCCAACGCCCACTGCACCTGTTCCTCAAACATCGGACGAACCACTTTTTCGCTTTCTTCGTGCTTGGTGTGGTCATATTCCCATGTATTGCAGACGTTCCCCGCGACCAGCGCATTGCCTTCGTTAGCGACTTCCTTGGCAAGTCTCACGGCGTC
>CALMZT010001226.1 GCA_937870805.1 uncultured Chloroflexota bacterium | reverse complement strand
GTCTCCACCGCGATTGCCAACGGCGATTTGTCGAAGAAGATCACAGTGGACGTGAAGGGTGAGATTCTGGAACTGAAGAACACGATCAATACGATGGTGGATCAGTTGAACTCGTTCGCTTCCGAAGTGACGCGCGTGGCACGCGAGGTGGGTACCGAAGGCAAGCTCGGCGGGCAAGCACAGGTGCGCGGGGTAGCCGGCACATGGAAAGACCTGACGGACAATGTGAACCTGATGGCGAACAACCTGACCGGGCAGGTGCGCGGTATCGCACAAAGCGCCCCCGCCGTTGCGCAGGGTGATTAGAAACGCAATCTCGCGCTGGATGCGAAGTGCGAAATCGCGACATTGGCGGACACGATCAACGGCATGATCGATACTCTAGCAACGTTTGCCGATCAGGTAACATCCGTTGCACGTGAGGTCGGCATCGAAGGTAAATTGGGAGGTCAAGCACACGTACCGGGCGCGGCGGGTATCTGGCGCGATCTCACCGATAACGTGAACCAGTTAGCGGCGAACCTAACTACACAGGTGCGCGCGATTGCGGAAGTGGCTACAGCCGTGACGCGCGGTGATCTCACGCGAACGATCACAGTGACGGCGCAGGGAGAGTTGGCAGACCTGAAAGAAAACGTCAATCAGATGATTGCGAACCTGCGCGAAACCACACAGAAGAATATTGAGCAAGACTGGCTCAAGACAAATCTGGCGAAATTTACGCGCATGTTGCAGGGGCAGCGCAACCTGGAAACTGTTTCGCGTATGATATTGTCCGAACTTGCCCCGTTGGTCAACGCGCATCACGGCATTTTCTACATCTTAGACTCTAACAATTTCTTGAAGATGTTAAGCACTTACGCCTTTACCGAGCGTAAAAATCTGGCTAATCGCATCCAAATAGGCGAGGGCTTGGTGGGGCAGTGTGCATTAGAACGTCAAAAAATTCTGTTGACGAATGTGCCAAGCGACTATGTGAAGGTTAGTTCTGGGCTGGGCGAAGCGACACCCCTCTGTGTGATTGTGCTGCCTATCCTGTTTGAAGAGCAGGTCATCGCAGTTATCGAACTTGCCACCTTCAACTTCTTCCGGGACATTCACATTAACTTCCTCGATCAACTGACAGAAAGCATTGGGATCGTGATGACGACCATCAGTACCGGAATGCGTACTGAAGAACTGCTCAAGCAGTCACAGGAACTGGCAAATGAACTACGTAGCCAACAGTCAGAACTGACTGAAACCAATCGTCGTCTCGAAGAACAGGCGAAATCGCTGCAAGCCTCTGAAGAGTTGACTGAAATTAACAAACGGTTGGAAGAACAGACCAAATCGCTGCGTGCCTCTGAGGAACTGCTCAAGATTCAGCAGGAAGAACTTCAGCAGACTAACGAAGAATTGGAAGAGAAAGCGCGTTTACTTGAGCAGCGTAACATGGAGGTCGAGCGTAAAAATCGAGAAATTGAACTTGCCAAGAGTGCGATTGAGGAAAAGGTCAAAGAACTGGCGTTAAGTTCCAAGTACAGGTCGGAATTCGTTGCCAACATGTCGCATGAAATTCGCACGCCGCTCAACAGTATTATGATTCTCTCGAAGATGATGGCGGAGAACGGCGAGAAAAACCTGACAAAGAAGCAGTTAGAGTTTGCGACGACTATCCACTCCGCCGGTTCGGATTTACTGGAATTGATCAACGATATCCTGGACCTAGCGAAAATCGAGTCTGGCAAAACCGAAATTGAAATGGAAGCTCTCTCCACCAACTATATTACCGATTATGTGGAGCGTAATTTCCGCGAGGTGGCACAGAATAAACAACTGGATTTCAGGATTGAGCTAGGCGATCAAGTGCCAGCTACCGTTCTGACCGACGCGCGCCGTATCAAACAAGTGATTCGTAATTTGCTTTCCAACGCCTTCAAGTTTACCGAGCGCGGCAGTGTTACATTCCGTCTCGATGTTGCGACTCAGGGCTGGAGCTACGGGCATCGGGAATTGAATAACGGCGAACTGGTCCTTGCTTTCTCTGTCATTGATACAGGCATCGGTATCACATCGGACAAGCAGAAAATTATTTTTGAGGCTTTCCAACAAGCTGATGGCACAACGAGCCGCAAGTATGGCGGGACAGGGTTGGGATTGTCAATCAGCCGTGAGATCGCGAACCTTTTGCATGGCGAGATCGTGCTTGTCAGCCAAGCGGATGTTGGTAGCAACTTCACACTGTATCTGCCGCAGAACAGTCGTCATACATCAATGAAGCACGAAAAGAGTAGAGAAATTCCAGAATCCGTCGTAGCAGAGATTTCAAATGACGATATAGCGCGAAAGCTGCGTAGTACACCGACATCAGAGTATCGCGCTTTAAAGCTTAATGCGCTAATGGATGATCGTGGCGATATTCAGCCAGGTGACCAGACACTACTGATTATGGACGATGATGCGCAGTTTGCTAATTTGCTAGTAGACTTGGCGCATGAATGGGGCTTCAAAGTGCTTTATGCTCCGACAGGCGATATGGGCTATTCGTTGGCAGAGGATTACATGCCTAGTACGATCTTGATGGATGTGGAACTCCCTGTGATGAACGGCTGGCAGGTGCTCGACCAACTCAAGCATAGTTCTAAGACGCGGCACATTCCTGTCCATTTAATCACGACAGTGAATGAACGAAAGCGTGGCATTCATCAAGGGGCGTTGACTTATCACCAAAAACCGGTGAGTAAAGCTAATTTGAACCAGCTTTTCACCCATATTCAGGATTACCTTGCACGTCCTGTGAAGAATTTGCTGGTCGTAGAAGACGATCAGATACAGCGCACCGATATTGTTAATTTAATTGGCAATGGTGACGTGAAGACAACAGATGTGGGTACTGGAGAGGAAGCCCTTGCTGCTTTACAAACAAAGACCTTTGACTGTTTAGTGTTAGATCTCAAACTCCCTGATATGACAGGATTTGAATTGCTAGGCAAGATTAAGCAAAATCACGAATACGACGATTTACCAGTCATCATTTACACGGGGAAGACGCTCACCAGGAAGGAAGAAGCTGAGCTAAAACGGATGGCAGAAACCATCATCATCAAAGATGTCTACTCAATGGAACGATTGTTAGCAGAAACATCACTGTATCTACACCGTGCGGAGCATAATCTGCCTTCAGAAAAACGTCAGATGCTGGAAAAGGTTTACCACATCGACAATGTTCTCAGGGAGCGTAAGATCCTGATTGTTGACGATGATATTCGCAATATTTTTGTGTTAACCAGTATCCTGGAGCGTCATCAAGTACACGTCCTCTACGCAGAAAACGGTAAGAATGGTATCAACGTTCTAGAGCACACACCTGACATTGATCTTGTGCTCATGGATATTATGATGCCAGAAATGGACGGCTATGAGACCATGCGCGCTATCCGCAAGATCAAGAAGTTTACAAAGCTACCTATTATTGCGCTGACGGCGAAGGCGATGCAGGATGATCGCGAAAAATGCATCGAAGCAGGCGCGTCAGACTATATCACGAAGCCTGTCAACACTGACCAGTTGCTGTCTTTGATGCGTGTATGGTTATATCGATGATTTTGGGAAGACGGTTCATGGAACATTCTGAGCTAGAGGCAATTGAGCTTCAATTGCTGATGGAAGGTATTTATCGTTACTACGGCTATGATTTTCGCGATTACGCGCCCAATTCCTTAAGGCGTCGCGTCTTGAATGTTGTCCGTGCAGAAAAACTGAACTCAATATCTGGTTTGCAGGAAAGAGTTCTGTATGATCCCGAAGCGATGAAGCGGTTGATAGTGGGAATTTCAGTTTATATGACTGAAATGTTCCGCGATCCCAGTTTCTACCTAGTATTTCGGCGTAAAGTGGTTTCGCTTTTGCGCATGTATTCTAAGGTGCGTATATGGCACGCAGGGTGTGCAACAGGTGAAGAAGTTTACTCGCTAGCTATCTTACTTCAAGAAGAAAACCTGTATGATCGTTGTCATATTTACGCCACAGATCTTAACGATATGGTTTTGCAAAAAGCGAAAGCCGGCAAGTTTCCTATGGAGTTAATGCGCGATTTTACGCGCAACTATGTGCGGGCTGGTGGCAAGCATTCGTTCTCCGAATATTATGTTGCGAAGGACGATGTAGCGGTGTTTAACCCTGATTTGAGCGAAAACATCACTTTTTCGCGTCATAATCTTGCAACTGATACATCGTTCAACGAATTCAACGTGATCTTCTGTCGTAACGTGCTCATTTACTTTAACAAGAAACTTCAGGCGCGTGTCCATAATCTGATCTACGAAAGTCTAGCGATGTCGGGGCTGCTGGCGCTAGGACGCAGTGAAATGCTGCGCTTTAGCCCGCACGAGGACGATTATGTGCCTTTTGAAGCCGAGGAAAAGCTGTTCCATAAAGTGCGCTAGAAGGACTAAGCTCAACTGGTAAGTTCGGATGAGG
Organism: uncultured Chloroflexota bacterium; assembly: GCA_937870805.1. Lineage (GTDB taxonomy): Bacteria > Chloroflexota > Anaerolineae > Aggregatilineales > Phototrophicaceae > JACAER01. Next base: position 4,227 of record CALMZT010001226.1, on the reverse strand, counting down.
AAAATTGCCCAGTTTACCCATTTCTGAGCTAAGAATTAAAAGTACACTCAGTAGAAGATCATTATTTACCTTAGGCTAGCGAATGCATAAGGTAAAGGGACATTGTATTTTGTAGGTTGATATATTTCCAGTATTCGTTCGAGCATTTGACAAGGCAGGAGAAAGGTTGTCATAAATTGCAATTGCGTACTGAGAGATTATTGTGTGGGATCCTAAAATAAGTGAAATTTCAGCGATGTATTTGAGCTACAAGACATCATGCTTCTTACTTCAGTTGATTAATCATGTCGCTGGATAAAACGATGCCCAAGACAAATATTCTGCTGGTTGATGATGTAGCGGAAAATCTGATTGCTTTAGAAGCAATTCTGGACAAGTTAAATCTGAATATTGTTAAAGCGACTTCTGGCAGTGAAGCGCTGCGTTATTTACTCGAATATGACTTCGCCATGATTCTGCTCGATATTCATATGCCAGCGATGAACGGTCTGGATACCGCTAAACTTATCCGCTTGCGTGAACGCTCAAAAAATACCCCCATTATTTTTCTCACAGCCTACCAGACTGAAGAAATGGATGTTTTGCAAGCCTATTCGGTAGGGGCGGTTGACTTCTTGTTGAAGCCTGTCATCCCGGAAATTTTGCTTTACAAAGTGGAAGTTTTCCTCAACCTATTTAATCACAACAAAATGTTGGCTGCACAGACGCAGCAGTTGGAAGAGATCAATATCGAATTAGAGCAGCAGTTAAAGCTCATCCAACGGCTGAATAGCAGGCTGGAAGATGCTAATGAGCAGCTTGAAGCGTTCGTCTATTCCACGACACACGACCTGCGCGCACCTTTGCGGATTATTCAGTCATTTGGGAAAACAGTGCTGGAAAAGCATTTAAACGGACTGAGCGAAGAAGGACGCGACTATCTTGAGCGCATGATGAACAAAGCGCACTCGATGTCGCAGTTGATTGATGATCTGCTTAAACTTGCGTATGCATCGCAGAGTGAGATCAATCGTCAGGATGTCGACCTTAGTGGGATCGTTCACGAGATCATGGAGGAATTGCAAAATCTCTCTCGTGAACGTCACGTGGAGGTACGGATTCAGCCACATGTGATGGCATCTGCCGATAAAGACTTAATCAAGATTGCGCTAGACAATTTGCTGCGCAATGCCTGGAAATTTACTTCAAAAGGTGAGAAAACAATTATCGAATTCAGCACCCTTCAACATCAGAATCAGCAAGTTTATTTGGTGCGTGATAACGGTGTTGGTTTCAATATGGAGCAAAGCGAAAAGTTATTTAAGCCATTCCAGCGGCTGCACAACAAAAATGAATTTGACGGCACGGGAATCGGCTTAACCATAGTGCGGCGCATTATTGAACGGCATGGGGGACATATCTGGTTTGAGGCTGCGGTGAATTATGGAGTGACTTTCTACTTCACACTGGCGACAAAGTAATTTTTGAGATGGGCTTGTGAGCTGTGCTGGTATTACTCACTCTACAAATTGTCTTTTTCCCCAAAGAGGATCAAATAGCGATTACCACTGCACCAGTAACCCCTCCATTGTCAGCCCCGGACCGAAAGCCATCAATACACCATAATCCCCATGTGATGGCTTCTCACAGCGTTGGATACGCTCAAGTACAAACAAGATTGTGGCTGATGACATATTGCCGTATTCGTAGAGGACTGTATGTGAAGATTCCACCTGTGCGTCGGTCAAGCCCAAATGAGATTGTACGTAGTCGACGATTTTGCTGCTCCCGGGATGGATTCCCCAAAAGCGCACATCAGTGCGTTTGAGATCGTTCTTTGCTAACAAGCCATCCACGAAACATTCAATCTGCGCGGCAAGTAAATCTGGTACATAACTAGACAAATACATGCGAAAGCCATGATCGGTCAGCGTGAATGACATATGCTCAAGCGTCGTATAGTCACAATAAGTGGCTGAGTCTACAATACGAGGGCAGTCATCGTTGTTTATACCTTCATTGCCGATCACAGCCATTGCCGCTCCGTCTGAGAATAACGCTGAGGACACCACGTTTTCAGAAGAGGCATCTCGCTGCATGTGTAATGAACATAATTCGACTGCTAGCACGAGTGCTAAGCTGTTGGGACGTAGGCGTACCGCATCGTAGGCACGCCTCAATCCTGGGAAAGCGCCATAGCAACCCATGCCGAGGATACATGTCCGTCGCAAGTCAGGGCGCATCCCCAATCGCCCTGCAAGTTGTAAGTCAAGCCCAGGGATATTGAAGCCTGTGCAGGAGATGACTGTAAAATCATCTATATCTTTAGCCTCATAGCCGTACATTTTTAATCCCTGCTGGATTGTGCGTTCTCCCAACGGAACTGCCTTCTCTATGTAAAGGTCATTGCGCATTTTTGTCGTCTGTTCCTGATCGAAATAACCTTTGCTAAGCACCGTATGGCGATAACCAACTCCCGCGCCCTCGAAAATCGCACGCATAGCGCGTGTTCTTCGGTTATCTGTACCCTGCAATTCCAAGAAATACTGGAAAATCTCATCCTGGCTGAAACGTGCTGAGGGAACACCTGTTGCCAGCCCAAGGATCGATGGTGTATTCACAATGTGTTCCTTAATCAATGAGTCTGCGGATAGGTGTGAACAAGTTTTGTATCCCGTGTATGCTTAATGAAAAAATCTCCAAGTGAAGGCACTGTGTTAAGTAAGCGTAACCCTAACGCAAGTAGATTTGGGCGCAGCATCAGTGCTTGCAAGATGCTCCCAAGCCGTAAGCGTGTGCTGAATTCCTTTGTCCAATCTGCTGCATAACCCTGTCGGAAGCGATCAGTAGAGATTTGTCCGGTCAAGAATGCCGTAGTGTAGTTCGCTGCCAGCTTTCCTGCCTGTAACGCCATCGCCATACCATCACCTGCTAGTGGTGCAATCAGTCCCGCAGCGTCACCCGCCATCAAAATGTCATTTTCTACAAGCTGTTTCTGGACAAAAGGAACTTGGCTAATGCTCAACCAACGTTCATCAACCTGCCTTGATTGAGAAAGCCAAGTACGAAGGCGAGGATTTTGGGTTTGCATCCATTCAATGAATGCGGAAAGATGATCTGTAGCGTTTTCCGTTACTTTTTGAAACACTTCTTCTCTCGCCAGTAGACAGACATTCGTTTTTCCGTTTTCAATTTCAGACATGCCACAGTAACCCCCTGAGAAAGCGTGGAGTTCAATGCGGAGTGGAAGCGGTGGTCCATAAAAATGCGATTTTAGGGCGATGAAAGGCTGCGGTTTTTGCAGGAATGTTCGTTTCAGTGTGCGGTCAAGATTGCTGCGTTTACCATACGCACCAATCACGGTTTTAGCGTTTATCTCTTCTATGCGCGAATCCGAGCGGACAGTCAGTTTAAATGTCTTATCAAGATTGCCTTCAATGCTTGTCACCCTTGATTCCTGTCGTAACACTGCCCCTTGTGAAACCGCGTGTTTCGCCATGCAATCATCTAATGCATAGCGACTAATTCCCAGCGCAGAAGCGGGCAAATTAGCTTCCCATAGGGTTCCGTCAGATGATGAGATAGCAAGTCTATCTATGGAGGTGGGCTGAAACGTGCTGAGTTTAGAAAGTACGCCAAGCTCATCGAGAAGGTACAAACATTCCGGCGATAAGAATTCACCACAGACTTTGTGATGGGGGTAGGTCTTTGCTTCAACCAATATCACCCGCAAACCTTGTTTCGCTAATGTTATTGCTGCACTGCATCCTGCAAGTCCACCGCCAATAATTGCTGTGTCAAACATGGTCAGCCACCAATGTCATGCGCCAGGGAAAATGTTTATGAACCTGGAAACGAGATAGCCCAGCAGTTTCAGCAAGGGCTGTAAGTTCGGATGGGGTATAGGCACGACGAATGGAGAGTGCCCCGTCGTAGCGGGTGAGGTAACTGTGAGCAAAGATGGGTTGGCTCACTTTAAAGGCGATGACTGGCAACCAACCACGCACCAGATCACTCATAATGACTCCATGCCGAGCGATTTTAAATGCTTGGCGCAGCAGTTTGATGTTCTGTTCGGGTGTGAAGTGATGAAGAAAAAGAGACGAAATTACATAATCTACACTTTGTTCAGAAAATGGTAAATCTAAAGCGTCAGCTTGGATGAAGGTCACAGATTTTTTATGAATATGCGTCTTGGCTACAGCAAGATTACGAGCGGCGAAATCGACGGCGAACATTCGGAGATCA
>CALMZT010001225.1 GCA_937870805.1 uncultured Chloroflexota bacterium | reverse complement strand
GGGGCAAGCGTCAGGCAGAGCTTGATTATTGGTAAAGGAGTGGTTTACAAGAGCAGGTTTTTAATTCTAAGCTCAACAACCCCTCAAAAATATACTTACTTTAAGCCTATTTTCACGCCCAAACGTTCGCCGCGCGAGTCTATTCCCCCTCTCCATGTGCCTGGACTCACCTTTCCGCGCGCATTTTAAAAATGGAGAGGGGGACAAAGGGGGTGAGGTTTTAGCGAACGCTCAACATCACTCCACAAAATACCTACCCTTGTAAATAAGGGAGTGGTGAACCTCACGGATACGTAGGGCGCACCATGTATGCGAAGCGGTGTGCGCCCGACCTAATATCTCCCTGAAAATCACCACTCCCGTTGATAATTGGTTATTGGTTGTTCGTTACGATACGAGTATCCTAGACTTTAACTAAAGACTAAAGACTAAAGACTAAAGACTGATAGCTACCCATGCCCTATCTCATCGACGGACACAACCTCATCTGTCAACTGCCAGATTTATCGCTGACCGACCCCAATGACGAGGCACAGTTGGTGCAAAAACTGGCAGGCTTTGCCGCGCGCACGGGCAAACGCTGCGTCGTGGTGTTCGATCACGGGCTGCCGGGCGGTAGATCGCGCATGTCAACGAGCCGTATCGAAGTGCTGTTCGCGTCGAAACCGGGCGAAGCCGACGATCTGATGCTGCGCCGTATTCAATCCATGCGCGATACCAAAGGCTGGGTGGTCGTGTCATCCGATCAGCGTGTGGTCGTCGCGGCGCAGCGTAAGCGCATGGCTGTGATGCGCTCCGCCGAGTTCGCGCAGATGTTACAGGACGTGACTCCGCGCGCAGCAGCCAGGCACGCCGACAAGCCGAATCACGTCTCACCGCAGGAAGTCGAGGAATGGCTAAAGAAGTTTGGCGAAGACGAGTGAAAACCTAATGACGTGTCTCCCCGTAAGTCTGCAACTTATAAATATAAACGTCAATTCAGGATAAGATTTGAAGTTCCCCGTTGATCGCGAGGATGTTGTCACAATGCCTCTGTGATGGACAGCGCAATGTCTTAACAGCCTCAGCTCTGTCAGTAAAACAGTATTGACACTTCTGCACGCTCATCATTGTCAAGTTTGAACTTAGAGAAATCGACAATCACTGACTCTACAGGCACGCGACAAGGCAAAACCGACTGACATTGTAACTTTATAGTTATCAGTCGAGCGTTTTCAGGCGACGGCAAGCGCGTTCGCGTAAAAAAGGCACGGCTGCCAGCGGCAGGAAAACTGCCGGAGAACGGCAGGTATGGAGGCAAAGGCATGGACGAGACGGCGGATGGCGCGGCGGTTGCTGCCGTGAACAGGGCGGCGGCAACAACAGGTACGCTTGCTGCCGTTGAGTACAGGAATGAGCAACGAATGACGAGTAATGAGGAAATGTAGAAGTACATGAGCTTGTCCTGTAAAGGCGATCACTTTTGAGGTTAGCACAAAAAGAGGTGCATTTGCGTTCCTTTTGACACTTTAATGCAAGGTGTAATGTAAGAGCCTCAAAAAGGGGATTCGGGTTGGGCATGTTGTGGGGAGGGAGTTGGCGTCTCGATGATGCTGAGCTTACAGTTGCGCCTGCATGTACCTGCTCTCAGCTTTATGATGCTTCGCCCGAAATCAGATAATAATATAACGAATAGTTGCACTTACTGTGAAAAGAATCTATAATATATGTCAGACTGCGATATTACCTAACGAGGTCTGCCATGTCCCACGACGCCCACCTGCGCGAAAAAGCCATCAAACTCCGCACTGAGCAAAAGATGACGCTTGAGCAAATCGTCGAGCGCTTACAACTGCCGAAGACGACAATTTACGGCTGGATCAAGGACATTCCGATTCCTTGGACAGAAAAACAAACGGAACGACAGCGGAAAATGTCTGCTCAAATGCAGGCGAAATACAAGGCATTGCGAGATGCGGCGTATCAACAAGGTTGGGATGAAGCATTGACGCTGATACAAGAACCCTCGTTTCGAGATTTTGTTGTTTTGTACATGGCAGAAGGCTTTAAAAGAAACCGTAATGCAGTTTCTCTTGGCAACTCCGATAGTGCTATTGTTAAACTATGTCTGCGCTGGATAGCTAAGTTCACTCGAAAAAAGATCACCTATCAATTGCAACGTCATATTGACCAGGATGAAGATGAGTTGCGAAATTATTGGAGTCAAGTGTTGAATATTCGACCTGAAGAAATAAAAATCACCCGCAAATCAAATAGCGGGAAGTTATCAAAGAGAAATTTTCGCTCAGTTTACGGTGTACTTTCTTTCAGAACGGACGACACCTATTTACGCGCGAGATTGCAAGCGTGGATGGACTTTGTAAAACAACAGTGGTAGAATAACTTTCGTCATCGGGGTGTAGCGAAATCCGGTAACGCGCTAGTTTTGGGTACTAGAGATTCCGGGTTCAAATCCCGGCACCCCGACTTGTACCTTAAAAATTTACTTGATAAGATAGCTCTTATGGAAATCGACGAACTCACCCTCCATTGGCTCGCAGGATATTTAGAAGGTGAAGGCTCGTTTTGTGCCGCCATGCCTTCGATGTCTAACAGTCCTTTTGTTTGTGTGAAAACCACTGATGAAGATGTTGCTGAAAAAGTAGCTACCATTTTCGGTAATAAACATTATCAAGGTTTTAACAAAGGGTTTGCGGAAAAAGGCTGGAAGCAAAGTTACGAAGCCAAGATGACAGGTATACGAGCAATTGCCTTGATGAATGCGCTGCGTCCTTTGATGGGGACGCGGCGGCAGACACAAATTGACAACGCGATTGCAAGTTATAAGGGCGATCAACTTCATGCGCTTTCACCAGAGCGCAGAGCCGAGTTACAACAGCGTGCTCGAAGTGGTGAAAATGTACTGGAGTTAGCTAAAGAGTTTGGCGTTTCCAAAAGTTATTCTTATTATGTAAGAAATGGTGAACATGAACCACGCGGGCATAGTTCAGTGGTAGAACGACACCCTTCCAAGGTGTATGTCGTCGGTTCGAATCCGACTACCCGCTCAGAAGATTGGGGGCATAGCTCAATGGCGGAGCAGCTTGCTCATAACGAGTTGGATCTAGGTTCGAGTCCTAGTGCCCCCACAACTACTTTATTAGTAAACTTTCCTCTCCAAATTCAACCCACAACCTTATATTGGCTTGCTGGTATCCTTGAAGGTGAAGGCTCATTCATGGCGGGTTCACCTTCAAGCCCTAACACCCCCAAAATCGTCATCACAACTACAGACGAAGACATTGCTGAGCGTGTAGCCCAGATTTTTGGCGTGAAGTGTCACCAAGTCAGCGCACGCCGCGAAGGCGCAAAAATCCCATACATGGTTTCACTTCGAAGCTCAACTGCGCATGATTTTATGCGTGCGCTTTACCCTTTGATGAGTCAGCGACGTCAGTCTCAAATTGAGAAGGCTTTAGAAAATTATCGGTATAGTCCACGTCGTTCATTGACCACAGAAGAAGTAAAAGCAATCAAGAAGATGCTCTTTGATGGCATAAGGATAAAAGATATTGCGGCAGAATTAGGTGTTGGCTATGAATCGGTGCGCGACATCAAGCGTAGACGAAACTATAAAACACTGTGAACTCAATTTGAGTTCAGCCCTC
>CALMZT010001224.1 GCA_937870805.1 uncultured Chloroflexota bacterium | reverse complement strand
GTAAAAGAAGCCCTGCCCCATGCAACGCGGACAGCGAAACGTGAACGCCTGTATCTTCCAATAACCCTGCTGCTTCACGACAATTGCCAGCCACACATCATGATTGACTGTGACGAGTATTTTTACCGTATTGCCGCCTTCGGTGGTGATCGGCGCAGACAACGTATAGGTGTCGCGGCTGGGGAGCAGCAGAGCGAAGACGCTGGTATCAAAATCTTCAGTGAGGTTTGGCTTGAAACGCTCGGCAAAATCGACCACATCCTGCATCGAAATCGGCACGCGCGTCGAGGGCCAGCGGATAATCATTTCTTCGACAAGTTCTTTGGGCGTTTTGAAAATATCAGCCATAGGATAGCGATCAGCAGTTAGCTTTCAGCGGGCAGCAAAAGCAAATAAGCAGGGTAAATAGATGATGTTCATCGGGTGATGAACAAGGGGATTAATCCCCTTGTTCACTGAATCCATGAATTTTACTAACTGGGGAACGGAATGTTCACGCCGCCAGAATTACGGAATGAGCCATTCTCACCCAATATCCAACCGATGACGGTCTGCCCACCGCAGGTCGCTTCAATACCGTACCACACGGGTTCAAAGTCGGTGCGCCAGTTGATATAGTATTCCTGACCGGGCGCAATGGTGCAGAGCACACTGCCACCGGGGGCATCGAAGATCGGCTGTGTGATGTGGACGAACAGCGTCGGGCGAGTGATGTCGCCAGTGACAGGCACCAGCGGCACATCTGACAGATCACCGCGAATAATCACGAGTTCGTTGTTAATCCAGCCGCGAATTTCACCTGCTTGCACGTACCACCAGCTACCGTCGCCGTTCTGTCCGAGCGCGACGAGGGGCGTGCCGCCGTCCACGATGGCGACGACGGTGTAACGGGCATCGTCACCACTGCGCAGGTTGGCGTTATCGACGTTGACCAGCAGGTAGCCATCCTGCGACTCAACCAAATCCTGGCTGCCCACCGGGCGCGGTGCGACGCTGTTGATCGGTACGCTGGGTGAAGTGATGCCGTCGGGTAAACCGAGCAGGGCGGCACCTTCTTCGGTGGTTGGCAGACCCGTGCAGAGTCCCGCTGCCTGGTAAATGACCTCTGATTCAAGTCCGTTGCCTGCTGCACTGGTCACTGTCAAAATCAAGGGATTGGCGACGGGGGTTCCATTCCAACTCCAGCGCAAGCCGTCTTGCAGCACCAGCGTACTGCCGACAAACGCCGTGTTGCTGATCGCCGGGAGGATGGTGTTGCCTGCACCATCGACAGCGCTGAGGGTGATGGTTTCCAAGCCGCTGCCCGTGTTATCACGATCCAGCGACAAGCCGCCGCCGCGACTGGTAAAGCCGGTGCAATCTAAACGGAACGATAAGCCGCTGCGAGTTGCCGCCTGTGCGGGAAGCAGCGTGAGCAGGACAAGCGTCAGCAGTAACACTATCACGAAAAGATGACGTGATCGCAAGATCGACATAATACGCTCCTTGTGTTGTTAGTATTTCCCTTAAATATAGTCGAAATGAGAATTTTTACAAAAATGTGCATGAGAGCAGCAATGAGCAACGAGCAATGAGTAGAAAGTGATGAGTGATGAGTGATGGGCAGGCTATTGTTTGTGTATCGGTTGCCGCCTGTGGCTAATGCAGTTTAACGATTAAAGACGGAGTAAAACAAGGGGTCTGTAGGGGCGCACCTGCGTGTGCGCCCGATGGTGGGCAGACACATTGGTCTGCCCCTACAATTCCCCATACGCCGTA
>CALMZT010001223.1 GCA_937870805.1 uncultured Chloroflexota bacterium | reverse complement strand
TTCAGGGCGTTCAACCCAAATAACAGGAGGAGGGTATGAGTCGGCGTATTTCAATATTGATTTCAGCCATCTTCTGGCGCAAACGCAGTTGGCGTTGTAGACACCCTTCTTGAGTCAGCATAAGTTGCTCATCACTTCAGGCGCAGCTCGGTGCGTCGCTGTCCCATCGTTGGAATTTGGGTTTATCACGTTCTATCAAAGCGTGGCGCGTATCCCACCAGAGCTGCTGCCAGACACGGTAATCGGTCACAACATTCTCTGGTTGATTTTGGCTGCGGGCGATAAAGGTGGGGAAATCGGGGCGTCCGGTTGGCATCCCAATCGGTTGATAGCGCAAGTCAAAACTCCAGCGAATGCTTGAACTGTGATTGGATAAAGACGAATGAATCGTGCGGCGGTGCATAAAGAGGGCGCTGCCTTTCTTCATCGGCAGCGCGATGGGCTGCCCCGGTAACAACTTCTCAGGGATATGCGTTTGCACGCCGGGACAATGCGTGATTAATCCAGTTTTGTGCGTTCCCGGAATCACACACAGACAGCCGTTCTCAACAGTTGCATCCACAATCGGCATCCAGATCGTCAAGATATTGGTCTCGTCAGCTTCCGGCAAAACGACCCCTTGATCTTGATGCCACTCAGTCTTGACCGTCAGGGTGCTTTCCCCTTGCTTGTGACTTGCGAGTTTTTCCGGCGGCTTAATGCGTACATGGTGAACCGGACTAACGAGAATTTCGCTGCCGACGAACCATTCCACAAGGTCTAATAACCTGGGATGCGTCATTAGTTTGAAAATTGGCTGGCTCAGGTGGATAGGGGTTTCGGGCGTGATTTTCGTTTGAGGTAAAGAGAAGTCGAAATGTTGATACCAAGCGTGTTTTGATTCGGTAATAATGCGCGCGAATTGTTGCTCAAAGGGAAGATCGCTATAAGTCGCTGGAATAAGCCCTGCGGCGAACCATAATGTTGCCAATTCGTTAAGCAGCAAACGATAATCATCGATCAGCGGTTGAAGATCATGAACCGCATCAAATATATCTTCCACGACCACGAAGCCATGCTCATCAAAATGTTGCAACAGCGCGTTTTTGTCCATTGTCGTTTGTTTCCTACTCTATTAGGACTTTCGCTTCACAACAAGTATTTGTGCTTGAACAAGGGGTTTAAACCCCTTGTTCGTAGGTTCCCAAGCGAAAGTCCTGTCTATGTTAGGCGGTCAAGCCAGTCATCACGCGCGCTTCTTCTGGCGAGGCAATGTCACGCCCAATTTCACGGGCAATACGGACCGCTTTCTCAATGAGTTCGGCATTGCTCCTGGCATAGACGCCCGCTTCGATATAGGGGCAGTCTTCCATGCCGATGCGGACATTCCCACCTATAGCAATCGCATGGGCAATGACGGACCAATAAACCGAAGGTGTCATACAACTCATGCTCCAGTTTGTTCGCGCAGGCAGATGATCTATTAAGAATTGCAGTCCCTTTGCAGTCGGCGGTGTCCAACTTTGTCCGGGCCACCCTAGAAACAGCGTCACCCACAACGGATCGGCAAGTAAACCCGTTTCATCTTCGCGCTTTCCGTTGACCCAAAATTCCCCAGCGCGAACTTTTTCAATCGCCCAGAATGCCCCAGTGTTGAAGCACTCGATTTCAAGTTTCACACCATTCTCTTCGGCAAGCCGCGAATATTCCCGCAGTTCCGAAATCGGATGAATCGAATAGCAGTAACCCGCAGGTGGGAAATTGGGATCAGGTTGAAAATATTCATCATGTGAATTGAAATTAATGGAACTCATATCTGGACGGAGCGTGCGCCACATCTCTAATTTTTGTTCAAAGCGAATACTGGCTAAGCCAAATTGTACGATGGCTTTTCCCGTTGCGCGTATCTGCTCGGTGATTTCACGCCAGCCTTCTACGATGGGGATCTGTAACTGCCGTCCGTCTGGTTGAATAATAGGGTCGCTGGTATAGGAGCCGTGCATGTGACAAATCGAAGCGCCTGCGTTGATGGCACGAACATACTCATCCGCCAAGCCTTTAGGGTTATTCGGTCTTGGTCCATTTGGATTATGAGGATAGGTCAACGTTGTATCGCAGGTAACGGTGATAATGAGCTTATTCATCGAAACATCCTTAATGAATCTAAACTAAAACGAACAGGGCAATATATATCAGACCGTATATTTCAAAACGATACGTCCGATTGCAGCCCCAGAGCGCAAATAATCCAGCGCCGCGTTGATCTGTTCCAGACCATAACGATACCGTACAATGGACTTCAACTGCCCGTTCGCCATCAGATTGAGGGCATCCAGCAAATTTTGCCTGCGTCCCGCCCGTGTGCCAATCACTTCTAATTCGTTTTGAGCAAGCTGCTTGCCGGGTACAGGATATTGTTCGGGGGTGTAGCCGACGATCACCATGCGCCCGCTCCGCTGCAAGCTGTTGAAGCCCGCGTTCATGGTGGCTTCTTTACCCACTACGTCAATCACGCACGCCGCGCCCATTCCGTGCGTTAAAGTCTGCACCGCCTGCGGAATATCTGCTTCAACACTGGAATCTAGAAAATCATGTGCGCCGTTTTCTGTTGCCCAGTGCGCTCGTTGTCCATCATGATCGATTACAATCACATGCGCCCCTGCTAACCGCGCAAGCTGGACGAGTACCGACCCCACGCCGCCTATCCCAATGATGACCACTGTTTCACCTAATCGCAACCGTGAGCGTTCCAAAGCATGGACAGCAGTTAACGCAGCATCGCAAGACACGGCAGCATCTTCCCATGCGACCTCATCAGGAATAGGGATGAGTTGTTGAGCGGGAACGCGGACGTATTCAGCATACCCCCCATGCCAGTTCAAGACGCCCATGACGCCGCGCATGTTTGGACAAAGCTGCTCCCGATGGGTCAGGCAGAACATACATTTACCGCAAATGAGGAAATTATAGATGACAACCCTATCGCCCACTTGAAACCCACTCACACGATTTCCTATTTGATGGACGATTCCTGCAATCTCATGCCCCATCACAAATGGAAGTTCCGGTGTATAGCCAAAACCATCGCACAACTTTAGGTCCGTCCCATCAATGCCACAGGCGATTGTCTGTACGAGAACCTCATCGTCCGCCAACGCAGGTTGCGCAACATCCTCAATTGTCAGTGGTTGTCCGAAGTGATGGAGGACTGCCGCTTTCATGATCTCGATCCTTCTACGCCCAATGTTTCGAGCGCTATTTGGAAGCGTGGCAAGCCCCATTGATAACCTTTTTCGGGTAATGGATAGCCATACATATCAAGGGTGGCAGTGCCAGAAAATCCAATGGCTTGCAAGGCTATATCTATATCATCCAGTGCTAACTTGCCCTTACCCGGGGGGAAATGCAGTTCTGATGAAACGCCATCACTATCTGAATAATGCAGATGTTGAATTCTGTCGCCTAGCGTGTGCAAGGCTTCAACATAACTATTCGGTTTGCCAACGCCAAAATGACAGAAGTCGAATAAGATGCCGAAATGTTCACGCCCTAAATAGTCGCAAAGCTGTTTCATAAATTCCAAATCCATGCCCAGCGTAAATGGGTGCGGTTCTGCTAACAACCGGACTCCCTTCGGACGGGCATAGGCAATTGTTTCTTGAAACAGGTTGCAAAGGGTGTCTAGCATTTCAACCTGAGAAATTTTTATCGGCGGGTGTGTTCCTTCCCACACCATGAGCGCGTTTACACCCAGTTCCAGCGCATAATCAACATCTTCTTTGAGAGCTGCCAGTGTCGTGTTGTAAGCTGCCTGTGAACCAAAGGGGTGAAAGTAATCTGCACCGACGACGTTCAGCCCCCACAAAGACAAACCCAGCTCAGCGGCAAACTCTACAAAGTGCTTGAGGAGCAGCGGCGTTTTGAAGCCTTGTAGATGGTCTTTCCACATCTCGACGCTGTTACAACCAGCCAGCGCCAATCGCTGGCAGGCTTCCTCTACGGGATAGGCATGAAATGAGATTGAATTGCCTCGCAGTGTAACCACATTCCCTCCTCAAAGTGTCACATGAAGCTCATGCGCTTTCGCCCGTATTTCATCCCAGATACTCTCTTCCACTGGAATACCATCACGGCGCCGCTTTTGGGCGGTGCGGTGTTCGGGTTCACCTGGCAGCAAAATTTCTTCAACACCGGGACTCGTGCGCGATGATTTGACATGGGCGATGAGATGTCGCACTCGTTCAAGAAATATTTCCAAAGGGCTAAACGCTTGAATATCCACAGCTTGAAAAAATAACCCATTACCTTTGGTTAGTGTCTGTTCGCCACTTGCGCCCGCGCCTGAAAGAATCCCCGCGAATATTTCTGTCATGACCATCAGGGCATAGCCTTTATGCCCCATCAAGCCGCCCAGTGGCAGCAGTGCGCCCAGCGGCGGACCATAAAAATCGTTTGGATCAGTCGTTGCCTGACCTTCTGCGTCGATAATACTATGCAAAGGAAGTTGCTCACCACGATGCCGCGCCAGCCTCACTTTGCCTTCTGGAAGAGTAGATGTTGTGATGTCCATCAGCAGCGTCCATGCTTCTCCAGTAGGGGCAGCAAAGGCAATCGGATTGGGCGTAAAGCGGCGATCAATGCCGCCCCATGGGGCAACCGCTTCGCCGCCGCCATGGGAATTGACCACTGCGTAACCAATCATATTATTGTGAGCTGCTATTTCGACATATTCACCGAGCCGACCTACATGGGGGCAGTCCTGCACAACGACGGTGCCAACCCCGGTATGCGCTGCTTTTTCCATCGCTAAGTGCATGGCACGCCGCGCAATTTCCTGTCCCCAAGCAAGATGACCATTTAACACCGCTGTGCCTGCTGTTTCGTGTTCAAGGGTTATAGGTGCGCCAGGGATAACCTCGCGATTTTGTACATGATTTACATACTGAGTGAAGCGGACAATCCCATGTGAGTCGTGCCCAACTAAGCTGGCATTGACCAGCGTTTTAGCAACCCACGCGGATTCTTCATGTGGGGAACCTACAGCATCGAATAATGCTGTTCCAATTTCCTCTAGTTTTGATGCCGCGAACAATGGCATATCAGTCTTCTTTCTGCGCCTTTGCTTCGGGGTATTCTTGCTTAAACGTGTTGTATGCGGCAACCAAGCGTTCCAATGTAAAATTTTCCCGATCCTGACAGACTGCGATCAACGGACGTTCCATCTCAACGATCTGGCGGCAAGCATCTTCTAGTGAGGGAACGGCTTCGATTGGAACAACGAGAACACCGTGCATATCGGCGAAGATGAGATCGCCCGAATGCACCAGAACGTCACCGACTCTCACCGTTTGACCAAAATCGACAAAATGAGCGTAGGAATGACCCACCACCACCTCACGAGCGAAACAAGGGTATTGGAGCAATTCCAGTGGCGTCAAATCACGCACCGCGCCTTCCAGCACTACCCCTTTACAGCCGAGTGCCAGATGAACGTTGGCTTGCACTTCGCCCCATAGTGACCCAACCGCAGGAGAGGGATCAATATCTTGCCCAACAGAAACACGAGGTTCAGGTAAAGTGAGGATGTAACGCCAGTAATCTTCTCGCTCGACTCGTAGTTTACCTCTGGGTCGCTGCCTTGTTTCGCATAAGAAAGTGGCGGCATAACCTACCAGAGGTGGCAGGTGAGGAAAAATTGACCGAATGCGCGAGGACATTATTCCCGCATTGCGATCTAGCTCTCGGAAACCAAGCAGTTCGAGCGCGTTCGACACAGTAGGCGCGTCGTATTTTTTTAATGCTTCAATTTGTGTGGCTGAAGGTAAAGACATGGACATCCATTTTCCCTTTTCATTAAGTCGTGTGTTTGCAGCATTAGCCCGAATTCAGCGTTTGAATAGCTTCATCGCTCAACAGGGGTAATGGGCGCAAATGCAGCCCGCCATCTACCGTCAATTCTGCACCTGTTGTATAGGGACTCAGCGCGTCGGACAGCAACAACAGCGCCGCTGCGCCCAATTCGGGTGTACTGCCGAAACGCCGCAAAGGAATCTGCTGGCGCATGACAGCGGCGGTATCCGGTGAAATCTGGCGCGTTAAGCCGGTTTCAAAATGTCCCGGAACGAGCAAATTGATGCGCACGCCAAAAGGTGCCATCTCCAGCGCCAGCGTGTTTTTGAAGACGCGCAAACCAGTCTTCGAGATGTGGTAGCTGGCTTCGTTATATGCCTGTGTATATTGCGCCGTTGAACCCACAATCAGAATGCTGCCCTGTTTACGGCTAATCATGTGCTTGCAAATCTCGCGGCAACTCCAGATACAAGCAGAAAGGTTCGTGTTCAAAGTCTTTAGCCAAGCATCCGTTGTAATCTGTGTAGTCGGTTGATGCTGGGTGACAGCCGCATTATTCACGAATAAATCCAGATGACCGAAAGCCGCAAGCGTACTATCCACCATCTGAATGACTTGTGCCTCGTCGCTAACGTCTGTTGGAATAATTAACCCTTGAACACCGTGTGCTTGAATCTCACGGAGCGTCTGTTCATTCTGATGAATATCAGCAATCGCTATATGTGCCCCTTCAGCCGCAAGCGCCAAGGCGATGGCGCGCCCAATCCCGCTGCTGCCGCCCGTAATCAATGCTGTTTTGCCGGCGAGTCCAGTATCCACCCCTGTCACTCCTCATCCGCGCTGCGTTAAAGAACGCCCATTTTGAGCTTCAAAAAGGTGAATGCGCGTTTCATCAAAGTGTAGGTGACAGTTTTCTCCCTGACGAACAGGGTGCAGGGAATCGACAATCACGGAAAACAACTTGTCCCCGCTACGCACAAAGACAAGTTGGCGACTTCCTAACGATTCAATGATTTCGATCTGACCAGCGAGACTGTTAGGATCGGTTGCGTCAACGAAACGAATGCCTTCGGGACGAATGCCCCATTTAACCGGCGTCGGCGTTTTCGCGTTCAAGGTTGCACGAAATCGTTCTGGAATTGGTTGCATATATCCTTGCAAGTCGACACACAGAGTATCGCCACTCTGTTGAATGACTCCATCGAAGAGATTCATGCCTGGCGTACCCACAAAAGTTGCCACAAACAGGTTATACGGGTCGAAAAAGACTTCATGTGGGGTTCCCACTTGCTGCACTTTACCTTGACTCATGACCACAATCCGATCACCCAGCGTCATGGCTTCCTCCTGGTCATGGGTTACAAACACCATTGTTGAACGAGTCTCTTGATGCAGTCGCTTAATCTCGGTCCGCATCTGCACCCGTAATTTGGCATCAAGGCTGCTCAGTGGTTCATCCATCAAAAAGACTTCAGGGCGACGCACCATCGCCCGCGCTAAGGAAACACGCTGCGCTTCACCACCGCTCACCTGGCGCACACCGCGCTTAAGTAGTGCAGAAACACCTACTAATTCAGCCGCTTCACGCACCAGTTGATCGATCTCCGCTTTTGAGCGTTTGAGAGCTTGCAAAGGAAAGGCAATATTCTCATAAACGGTCATACTGGGATACATGCTGAAATTCTGAAAAACCATCGCTACCCTGCGATCTTTCGGCGCGACATACGTCACATCGCGTTCGCCGATAAAGATTTTTCCACCATCCGGGGTTTCTAAACCCGCAATCATACGCATGGTGGTCGTTTTACCGCAGCCCGATGGACCCAAAAAGACTATGAGTTCACTATCAGCAATCGTCAAATCGACGTGGTTGACAGCAATAGAGTCTGACGCGGGATATTTTTTGACTAGATCTTGCAATACAACCTTCATGATGAGCCTTTTTAGTCAACAGCTCCGAGCGAAAGACCCTTGACCAACTGGCGGCGCAGGATCAACGTCAGAATAATAACGGGGGTCATGATAATCAAATTGATAGCGAATAAATTGCCCCACTCCACTTGCGCTCTGCCCACATAAGTCGCCGCGGCGGCAGGCAGCGTACTTGTGTCACGCCCACCCAAAATCAAGGCAAGGAAATACTCATTCCAGGCGAACATGAAGTTAAGCAAGGCAGTCGCAATAATACCGGGCAGCACCACGGGCAGCACCACCTTTCGTAATGCGCCCAGTCGACTGTAGCCTTCAACCATGGCACATTCTTCCATCGCGCTCGGAATTTCCGCAAAGTACCCACGCATCATCCAAATGACCAGTGGAATAAGGAATGTTAGATAAGCCATCATCATTCCGATATGAGTGTTCCTCAGGTCAAAGGTCTGAAACAAAATATAAAATGGAAGCGCAACAACGATTGGGGGGATCATCCTCAAAGAAATCAGCCATTGCAACAGCCCTTTTGAGCCACGAAAACGAAAACGTGCCAGCGCATAGGCAGCGGGAACGCCGAGTATGAGGGCAATCGTTACGGAGCCGCTGGCGATAATTAAACTGTTGCGAAGGTGCAGCAAATTGTTCCGCTGAATGAGGACAAACTCAAAGTTTTCCAACGTTGGGCTAAAGATCCATGTGGGCGGACTAGAAACCCAAATGATTCTCGGTTTAAACGCAGTGATAACACCAGCCGCCAATGGGACTAAAACAAGGACGCCAAGGATGAAAAAAATCGTATAAGCAATTAAACGCTGACCTAAGGATGGCTGCATAAGCTCAGCTCAACGCCCTTCTTGTTCGCGGTATAAAAAGCGGAACATAAAATTAGAAATGATGCTGATGACGATCAGCATGATCGTCGCGCCTGCGCCTGCCCTGCTCAGTTTATTGAAGTTAAAAGCGGTGCGGTACAAATATAGACTCAGGGTTTCTGTCGTCTGTGCTGGACCGCCATCGGTCATCACCCGAACGAGATCGAAGGTGCGGAAGGCGTCAACTGTTCTGAGGAGCAGCGCTACCAGGATAACGGCGCGCAGGAGGGGAAGGGTGATGCGTGTGAAAATCATCCAATCCGAAGCACCTTCCAACCGTGCCGACTCATAAGGTGCTTTTGGCAAGCTCGATAGACCTGCGTCCATAATGAGAAACACTAATGGATACCACTGCCATATATCCACCAGCATAACAACGATCCGAGCGGTACCAGTTTGTGCCAGCCATGTTTGTGGCTGTACTCCTATACCAATAAAGAACCAGTTGACTAACCCAAAAAGCGGGTCAAACATCCAGTTCCATGTCAGCCCAACGACAATTGGCGCAATCGTCAAAGGGAGTATAAGCACCAAGCGAATCCAGTTTCGTCCGACACTGATTCGCCGCAAGAGCAGGGCTAATCCAAAACCGACGACGAACGATCCTGACACCGTGACAGCAACATAGAGGAGCGTATTGCCAAGCGCGCCCCAATAATCTTTGTCGTTCAAAATCCAGATGAAGTTTTCAAATAAAACAAACGGGCGCTCCCGCGAGTCAAAGCTCACACGAAAAAACGATAGCCCTGTTGAGTAAACAATTGGATAAATGGCAACAACAAGAATGGCAATAAGGGCGGGCGCGATAAAGAACCAGTGTATATTTTTTTGAGACCAGTGGTAAAACCATATCCGAAACTGCGATTGCCTCGTTGCAGACGGTGGCTGTGTCTTGATGGGCAGCGCCATACGCCGTGAACTCCTGAACTTGTTGGTGGCAGGTGGTGGCCACCACCTGCCATTTCTAAACCGGTTCGTTGCTACTCACACTCAGGATGCGTAACGTTGATCTCTACAAAAAGTTGACACACGAACTGCTCACGCTGCTCGACGGTGACATATTGAGCGCCGCTTTCATAATATCCAGCGTCAGTCACTATCTGAATCACTTCATTGTTGGCTTCAGTCATTGCCTCCTCAACAGGGGTTCCCGCAACAGCCGCTTGTAAACCCTGTCCAAGTGCATTTTCGGCTTCAGGCCACCACGGTTCTGACGGACGCCCAATACCGCCACTTTCGGCGATAAGAAGCCCGGGGAAATAAGGGAAACGTTCCACAAATTCGGGGTCGCTCAAGACAGAGGTGCGATGACCAGCCCCAGCGCCATCTGCCAGCAAACGTGCAAACTGCTGACCATGTGCCAATTGCAGGTAATCCCATGCCAAACGTTTGCGTTCAGGTGAGATATTGGCATTAATCATGTATGCAGGACCCGCCGACAGTAAAGCGCGCTGAATCTCACCTGTTTCGGGGTTGCGCCAGCCGGGGATGGGGGCAAAACCTGTGTTAGCCGCGACGGTTGAGCCTTCAGGATCAAGCAGCAGTGGAATTGCCCAACTCTCCGTACCATACATTGCCACAGCGCCTTGGGTAAAGTTTTGCAGCACCTCGCCAAACTGGAAGGACTCGCGTCCCGGTGGCTGCATATTGAGGAATTCTTGCCCGGTGAAAAAGGCGGCGGCATCCAATGCTTCGGGAGTCGCAAACAAAGGATTGAAATCTGTGTCAAAGAAATTGACACCCCGCGAAAAGCCAAAATGGATCATGTAGTCAAACAAGATGTTATTCGGTGTGCCATAGCGGTAGTTAAAGCCATACAGCCCTTCATCGGGGCGAGTGAAGAATGTGCCTACTTCGACTAATTCCTCCCACGTTTCCGGCACCGTTAATTCACGCCCATACTCTGCTTGAAACGCAGCTTGTTCGTCGGGGTCATTGAATAAATCTGTGCGATAGGCAAACATACCGACGGCAATCAATGTAGGCATTCCGTACCAGACATTGTTGTGCATCGCAACCGTGCCAAAAGCCCGCAGCGGAAAATCTTCGGGGTGTGCATCGCCGGGGGCTGCCAGATAGTAAGGAGTCAACGGTTCTAAGCAACCCAGCGCTTCCAATGCGCCCGCCCAACCATCTTCAACGAACATGATGTCATAGTCGTCCCCACCTGCCGCACACATAGTTTGCAGCACCGGCAGAAGCGCCCCTTGGTCGTAATTTTCATAGACCAGGGTTACACCGGACGCTGCTTCGTAGGCTGGATCGAGAATCTCATGTTCATATGCCAAAATCGGTACAACTTCCGTATTAAGGATACGGAGCTCCTGCCCCTCGAACGGTCTTGCCCCGGTTGTCGGATCAGTGACAGCGAAGGGTTCAATGGCATCCTGTGCCAGCACGTTTACAACGGACATACTCATCATCAAAGCAACACCGAGAATGATGAGAAGCCGCCCCATAAGTTTACTATTTTTCATTTTCAGTCTCCTTAAATCATAACCAGAGAAAACTTGATGTCGGTTAACAACTGCTTTGCTTGGATCAAATCGACTCCTTTCCTGCCCAATTTATTACATGTTTCGATCCTGAGAGACGCTGTTCGTCTGCGAATGAGGTTTGGGATGGGCACCCAGTGATTTTGAGAATTCAATCGCAAGAGTAGAGACAAACTGTCCTAATACAGCGAGACGATCAGCATCAATGCGCGAGGTCGGACCGGACAAACCCATAGCGGCAATCACTTGATTGGTGTGATCGCGGATGGGAGCCGCAACACAGCGAATGCCAATGAAAGTTTCCTCATCATCAACTGAATATCCACGTTGAACTACGTGATCTAACTCATGTCGAAGTACATCAGGTTTGGTAATCGTCTTTGGCGACAATGCTCGTAATTTCAAACCCCCAATGAGCTTCTCTCGCTCGTCGTGGGGCAAGAAAGCAATAATGGCTTTGCCTACTGCCGACGCATACACTGGACGACGTAAGCCAAGTAAGGGTCCAACAGTGATTGCTTCGAAACTTGGCAAATGATTAACATAAACTACTTCTTGCCCTTGTAGGACGGCGATATTAACCGCTTCACCTGTCTCATCACGTAACTGTTTGAGCCATGGAGTTGCCTGGCTGGGCCAGTGAATAGTGGCACCAATCACACTACCCATTGCAAAAATCTTGCGTCCACTGATGATGTACTGTTCGCTCAGTGGGTCACGCTCCACAAAACCATGTGCAGCAAGTGTGCAAAGAATGCGATATGCAGAACTGCGATCTATGCCCAGTTCATCGCCCAATTCTTTTGGGGTGATAGAGCGCCGCGCGATCAGTTCCAGAGCAGACAATCCACGCGATAATGATTGAATGATGTTACTGTCGTTTTCGGGCATTCAATGATTCCTTGTAAAAAAGATCATTCGCGCTACACTGTGCACTATATGCACACTGATGTGCGTATTGTACAACGAATCACATTCGTGTCAAAAACGAGTTCTGTCGAGAAACTGTAGCAACCTTAAATCTCTCAGGGTTGTATTCCCCGCCGCTTGCGGCGTAACATCGTAGGATGAGCGAATATATTCATAAAAGCGATAACGTTAGTGTCCTGATTTATCACCTGGTGCTTCCCGCAAAATATCGCCGGGCAGTCTTTGACAGGCAGGTCGAGGTGGTTCTCAAAGCTGTGTGCTGAGAAATTGAGCAACGCTACCAAAGCAGGTTTCTTGAGATTGGGGCGGATAAGAGCCTATCTGAATATTCGTTTTTTGTCCCTCAGGGCGCACACATTGGTGCGCCCCTACAAAGTAAGGGTGATTGAATTCTCAGACGGGTTCTCACCTATCTTTACAATATCGTCTATACCTTAGATGTCCATTTTGTCTGGTTAGGGCTGCCGTTTGTGCGGCTGCTGTCCGGCACACTGCTCAATAGCACGCCTTGACCTCACTCCCTTGATCTTCACAAGGGTAGGTATTTTGTGGAGTGAAGCAAAAGTTATCGAGCGTTCGCTATGACCTCACCCCAAACCCCTCTCCCACCGCGCAAAAATTGAGTGGGAGTGAACCTGTCGGGCGCGGGAGAGGGGCTTCAAGATGCGCGTTGTTGAGGCAAGCATTAAATACCTACCCTTGTAAACCCCCTTGATCCCCTCTCTATTTTTGAAACGTATGTGAAAGAGCGAATCCAGGCACATGGAGAGGGGGAAAGGCTGCGCGTGGTGCGTATTCAAGGGTGAAAATAGGGTTAAAAGATGAGGCTTTTAGGCACTATTTTGAGGCAAGGGTATTTAAAGAGATCGGCTTGGCACAATTCGCGGTTGAATATTGAGTGAGTGATTTATACACTGCTGTTGAATAATCTATTGTATTGTTAGATGTTTTGGGAGCACATTCCATGATGGAGACGCGCCGTACTCGTGGGTTACACCTCCTGTTCACGATTCTCATGATCCTCATCCTCAATGTTAATGGCAGCACTGGCGCACAGGAGAGCACGCCCGAAGCGACAGCGACGCCCTTTCCCGTCGGCAGTGAACTCACTATCGCTGCGTTACGGGAGCTAGAGATTGAAGGCAGTGACATCCTCATTGAGGAAGCTTTAGAGAATGGTGTCAACTACAGCCGCTACATCGCCAGCTATATTTCGGAAGGCAACAAAATCTACGGGCTGCTTACCATTCCTTTTGGCGATGTGCCTGAAGGCGGTTTTAAGGCGATTGTGTTCAATCATGGGTACATCCCGCCTGATACGTATCAAACCACTGAGCGCTACGTCGCCTACGTCGATGCGCTGGCTCAAGCCGGCTTCGTGGTTTTCAAAATAGACATGCGCGGACACGGCGACTCCGAAGGGGAGCCGTCGGGGTCGTATTTTTCGCCCGCGTATACCATTGATGCCATCTCGGCACTGCGCAGCCTGCAACGTATGGAGATCATTGATCCGCAGGGCATTGGGATGTGGGGGCACAGCATGGCGGGCAATCTGGTACTGCGGGCAATGCTGATCGAGCCGGATATTCAGGCAGGCGTGATCTGGGCAGGCGCGGTTTACAGCTACGATGATTTTGCCACTTATGGCATCAGTGACATCTCCTTCGTGCCTTCTTCAGACGAGTCTCCCGGCAGACGCCGCCGTCGTGAAATTTTTGAGACTTATGGTCAACCCGATACCGCCGTGCCGTACTGGCAAGCGGTTTCGCTCACGGAAAATCTGCAATACCTGCAAAACCCGGTGCAACTGCACCATGCCGTTGATGATCCTGTGGTGAGTATCGCCTACTCGCGCGATCTGAGCGCGGCGCTGGCTGAGGGAGGATATACGTATGAGTTCTATGAATATGACACGGGCGGACACAACATCAGTTCGCCTTCGTTTGAACTGGCGATGAGTCGAACGATTGCGTTTTTTTGGGCGTATCTGTGAGTGGGCAAATCACGCGCGATGACAATCTATTGGCAAGCGGGGTGGGCGTCGGCGCGGGCGTCCCGATCACCCCGCAGCCACAGAAGCACAATGTCAATGGGCAGTGACGATAAGAGGTGTTTGTTTTCTCATTCACCTATGCTCAGCGCAATCTGAGCTGCCGATTGAACATCACTTACGCAAACGTCAATTCAAATGGGTGTTAAAATTCGAGCGTTAACGCGGGAGGGTTTTTAAGCGTTAAGCTCCCACTCTACGATCACCTGTGTCCCTTGTCCCGGTTGACTCATGATCTGGATGTCTGCGCCAATCGCTTGCGCCCGCTCACGCAGCGAGATTAACCCCAACCCATTTGTGTCCTGTTGAGTATCAAATCCCTGTCCATCATCGGCAATGTTGAGCACGACTTGAGTGGGCTGCTGGCTGTAGCGAATGTATATATTTTTTGCCTGACTGTGTTTCATCGCGTTATTGAGACTTTCCTGTGCCATACGATAAAACGCCAGATGGACTTCCGAGGGAAGCACTATTTCATCTCCGTTCACCTCAAAAGTGGTTTCGATGAGCCTGCGCCCTTTGACACTCTCAATGAGTTGTCGTAAAAGCTCACTCAATTTGGAGCGCAGAATCGTTTCAGGGCGAAGCTCTAACAGGAGTGTACGCATCTCTGCCATCGCTGATCGGTTCAGGATGACAACCTGTTCCATCAATTGAACCACCTGCTCTGGATCACGTTTCCGACCCTTCGCGACGGCTTCTGCCATTGTGGTCGCCGAAAAGAGTGTTTGGGAAACAGCATCATGCAGTTCACGGGCGAGACGATGGCGTTCTTCAACCACCACCATTTGTTGTGCCTGTTCGCTCAATTGCACGCGTTCCAGCGCTTGTCCACACACTTGCGCCATTGCAAAAAGCAAGTTGCGCTCATCCAGCGTGAGTTGTTGAGTCGTTTGAAGGGCAATATATATCCCCCCCGTTACGCCGTGAGCGCTGAAAAAAGGAAGGCACAAGACACTGCAAACGTTGAGGCGCTGAATCTCTTCGGTAAAGCGCGGATACAGGCGTAAATATTCCTGCTGGCTTTCGATCCATACCACCTGCTGATTACGGACCGCATCGGTCATGGGAGCGCTGGTTGCTAATGACAACTGCGGGTAATTTTCAAGATATTGTGGGTTCAGACTGGTATCCACCCGTTCCAACGCCTGTCCGTCAGTGCTCAGCCTGAAAATACTACTAAAGCTCTGTCCACTCAGTTGACGGAAGGTTTCCATAATCAATTCGGTGACCTGATAGCTTGTCAAGGCGGTAGCGAGTTTGATGGTAAACTCTTGCAGCAACTGCTGGTGGCGCTCTGCCTGTTTACGGGCAGTAATATTGCGGGCAATCCCTTGAATGCCCACTGGCTTACCGTCGTGGTAAGCGAGGCGGCTGTTAACCTCCAGAGTCAATGGCTCACCAGACTTTGTGTGCAGTTCCAGCTCATAACGTGTCTGCTCTGTCCCCTGCATTTTACGTGCCAGCATCTGCTGCATCAGGGAGTGATCATCTGCGCGAATGAGGCGGGCAATGGAGGTATTGAGCAGTTCGGCTTGCGTATAGCCTGTCATGACTTCCCCCGCGTGATTTAGCGAGGTGAGGTTGCCTTCAAGGTCAAGGGTATAGATCATGTCAGTGGCGTTTTCCACCAGCGTTCGGTAGCGCTGTTCACTGGCTTGCAAGGTTAATTCTGCCTGGCGTTCCGCTGTGAAATCCCTAAACACCAGAACTGCGCCGATAAGATTACCGTCGGGGTCTCGGATGGGCGCGCCGCTATCGTTAATAGGTCTTTCGAAGCCATCTTTGGCGATCAGCAGCGTATGGTTTGCCAGCCCAACGACAACCCCTTCCTCAATCGCCTGCATCAAGGGAATTCTGACGGGTTCACGAGTCGTCTCATTGACAATCCGAAACACCTCAGCGACATTTTTCCCTAATGCCGACTGGGAATGCCAACCCGTGAGCACTGCTGCCACCTCATTGATAAACACGATCTGACCCTCAGCATCCGTGACAATCACCGCATCGCCAATGCTGCGCAATATCACCTCAAAGCGTTCGCGCTCAGCTTGTGCCTGGAAGTACAGTCGCGCATTATCCACTGCCAGTCCTGCGACACGCCCTAATTCTTCAGCGAGAGCAACATCCTCTGCGGTCAGATAGCGACCACTCTTAGCACCCGTCACGAGCGTAATAGCACCAAGTGTGCGTCCTCTCGCAGTTAAGGGAACCACCACCGATGAACGGAGAGCCATTTCACGCAAGATTCTTAGTAATTGGGCATCCTCTGCGGCGGCAGCCAGTAACTGCTCATCGGTGATGCGAGGCAGATACTCCGTTTGACCGCTTTTAATCACCTTCGCAACGCCCGTTTCTCTGTCCGGGGGAGGGGGATACTGTTGTTGTAATTCATGGATCCACGCCACCTGCTCCGGGTCAACATGAGCGACAACCACCTGTTCAAGCAGCCCTTGTTCGTTGACAAGATGGACAGAACACCAATCGGCAATTTGAGGGGTGGCGAGCCTGGCAACGTTGGCAAGCGTTGTTTCATAATCGAGCGATGCTGCTAAAATCTTTCCTGCTTCAATGAGAAAGTGCTGAAGCCTTTCCTGTTTTTTCTGCGCTGTGATGTCGCGAAAGATATTCACAGCCAGTTCTACTTCCCCATTCGCTCCATAAACAGGCTGCGCCTTCACGACTGACCAACGCTGTTCACCCGTCTCACGGTTGCGATAGCGCAGGATACGCTCCGCAGTATGCCCCAGCAGCGCCAGCC
Organism: uncultured Chloroflexota bacterium; assembly: GCA_937870805.1. GTDB lineage: Bacteria > Chloroflexota > Anaerolineae > Aggregatilineales > Phototrophicaceae > JACAER01. The sequence continues at coordinate 7,219 of CALMZT010001223.1, read as the reverse complement.
GCCCCGGTAACTGCGAAAAATCCATCGTGTTCCCATGCTCATCTAATATTTCAAAGCGAGCCACGAAATCAGTGGGCGGGGCAGCAATCATTGCCTCGCCGGAGGGGTAGCCACTGATGTGAGCCGCCGCATCATTGGCATAGATCACGAGACCATTTTTATCCTGAGCCGTTACACCATCGGCAATCGCATTTAACACAAGCAAAGATCGTTCAAGAGAACCGAGCAACCGACGCATAGCTTCTACCCGACATTGAATTCATCATGGCTTATTATTGTGCCACAAATTTACACTTAATGCCGTGCTTATTTGTATTGGATATTGTTGAAAGCCACTTTAAAACTGCGTGTGAAAATAGGAAGTCACAATTTGATTGAAATCTAATGGGGTCATTAATCAGGCGTGTTCGTTCTACAAAGTCTATGCAGTTTGCGCCGCCTCAAGCTAAAAGGCTTGTCCGAAATTAAGCTTCGGTTCGTGTTGCCTCGCAGCGGGTTCAAAACCCGCCGCTAGTGTCCCTCTTAAAACCTCTAAAGAGGTTAGAGAGCCGAAATGCGCTGGTAGAACAAGCCTTTCAAGAGCTTCAAAACCGCCTTCGCCGGACATTTTGAACGTCTGGCTGTCGAGGCAGCGTGAGTATTTTAATTTCGGACAAGCCTCTTTAGGGACAAGGGGCAATCAACGAAACTAGCATAACGGCTTACTCATCAACGACAGGTCATGAGGAACACAATTTGGATTCGGGGGAACAGCGTCTTTTCTCCCGCCGGTGGTTTGGAGCGCGCCTCTACATTAAAAACTTAGGTGACCGGGTCGGTGAGCATGTTTTGGAGGTTTCAGTCCGGTAAGTCATCTACACATGGATAGAGCAGTTGACGGGCGCACGCCGCTTCGCTTACAGGGTGCGCCCTTACAAACGTGAATTTTGAAATAAGTTCTAATCAAGAGGCAACAGAAAGACAGGCACCGCTGGCAATCAAACGTTACTTGACTCTGGCGATGCTGATTATCTGTATCTTTGGGGTGTTAGAAAACACTTCGGGACAGGTTTACGCTCAAACAATTACTTCCGAGATGCAAATACTACTCACGGAGGTCAGTCATTGGGTTGACCGCTTAGAGGCTGGAGGCTTTAGTATAGAGAGCGTTCATATTGATCCAATGACCTCTAACGAGACCTACTTGATAAGTCACTATCTGTATCGTGGAAACGAGTATCTCATCCTTGGTGTCAGTGGAGTTGAGATTACCGATTTAGATCTAGGCTTATCCGATTCATCAGGCACTTTACTTGTTACAGATCCACGCAGCACTAATTTACCCATTCTGGCGATCATCCCTACCCATGATGGGCTTTATACGGTTGAAACCGACATCTATTCCACGAGCCATTCTATCCCTGCCAGTTCGCCCTTGTTCTTCGCGAACATCATCGCCTTTAGATCAGGTTGAGATTTGTATCACAGATTATAGCCACAAATCGAAGCCACTCATCGACCCATCTAGCGTGTCAAAATTTTGCGCATCTCGTCCATTGGCATCTCAAGCAAGCCGCGCCCTTCAATGCCAAACGCATCGGCGACACGGTTGAAAAACGCAAACAGCGCCGCGATATACACGATCTCTGCCAACTGCGCGTCGTCATAACCCTGCCGGCGCAGCGCTTCAGTGTCGTCGCCGTTGATGTGCTGTGCCTCGAACGTGATTTTACGCACGAACTCCAACATCGCGCGGCGGGGTCGCTCAAGTCCGGCGGCTGATGCTGCCTCTAAATCGCCCTGCGCAATCGCTTTGACTACTGCTTCATTTTCGCCCTGCAACCGCAGGTACGCCCCATGGCTGTCCAGTCAGAAGGGGCAGTGGTTGAGCGCAGAGACAAACGTCGCAATCGCCTCATGGTCGCGGCGGCTGAGCGTGCCTTTGCGGAAGTGCATGATGTTGCCCGCTTCGTTCACCAGCTTGCCGAAATCGGGGCGCGGGCTGAAACACTGCATAATCAGCGAGACGCCTGCTTCTTTGTAAAACTCGGCGGCGTCACCCTCTGCGGTCTGTGGGTCAACGACTTTGATGTGTGTCATCGGTAGCCCTCTATCGTATGAGCGAATACTCTCTATTGTAGTGATTTTTTGTGGGTGTCGGCAACATTGACGAAGCGGAGGGAAGGGAGCGTGCGCCCCTACAGAAAATCATACACTCAAATTCCTTAGCCCAAATTGACGTTATTTAATACGGCGTATGGGCAATTGTAGGGGCAGACCAATGTGTCCTCAGGCATCAAAATAACGCTTCATGGTTTCTCGCAGCGGGTTCAAAACCCGCCGCTAGACAAAATCTGGAAACCTCTCAATAGGTTGGTGAACCCATATGCAGCGGGAAAACAACCCTTTCAAGGGTTTCCAAAGCATCCTTAGCCGGAGGTTTTGAACCTCTGGCGACTGATTTTAAACCCTGAACATGAGAATAGTGCTTGGGTCTCAATGGTTTTTAGCATTACATCATATTACAATGAAATCATGAAGATGGCAACCAAAAGGGGGACTCATGAGTGTTCGTGTAGCATGGGATAACACCGCAAAAACAATTGTGCGCTATGTCTTTGAAGGCAGATGGACGTGGAACGAGTTTTATCCCGCCTATGATGAGGCGATTGCGATGGAAAAGTCGATGCCGCATCGTGTGCATGTGATTGTCGATCTGCGTAAAGGGGTAGGGGTGCCTGCCAATGCGTTGATGCACGTCAAAAACATTTCCGATAAGCAGCCAGATAATATCGGGCTGACGGTGCTGGTGACGACGAGCAGCTTCGTCCATTCGCTGTATCAGATTGGGGTCAAGTTTTATCACAAGATCGGCTACTACTTCCGCGTGGTTGACAGCATGGATGAAGCCTACACGATGATTGCCGAATCAGACGCTGCGTATGTGTCTAAGAGTGAAATTTAGCGCTAACAACAGGGAAATCTCCCTCAACAGAACTGTAAAAATCTGGCGCGAGGATTGTCTTATCAATGTGAACGGGACGTTGCTATGTTAAATCTTATGGTTCATCAGATGAAATTCTAACATTGGCAGTGCTACTATAAAGACAAATCCGCAGAAATGTGGTTCAAAAAATCTCAGAGCGAAAGTAATGAGATTTTTTGATTCCAGGGACAAGCCGTCTTTTAGCCTCGAAACATCAGACATCACAAACATCGCCTCAAGCTATAGATTGAGGCTAACGGAAAACGGGGTGAGCGCCGTGAATTATTGTCGATGGATTAGGCTGCTGCGGTTCTGAACGACAGCCAGCCGATGCCCAGCAGCACGACGATGGCAACCACCTGCTCCGTCAGCCGCCATTTGAAGAACGCGCCGCTGATGAGTGCCACGCCGATCATCATCACGCCAAACCACATCGCCGCCTGGATTTCGGGCGCGACGATGCCCAACTCCGTCATGAAGCGCAGCACAATCCAATAGACGCTGATGCCTATCCCGAAGCCCAGCGCCGATTTGCCGAGTTCTTCCCACACGAGGTTGCCATCCTGCCAGATTTTCGCGGCATGGACAGCGCCCTGCGCGTCGGCTAAGCCAGAGATGAGCGTGAGCACGATGATGATGAGCGCTTGCCCGATCTGTGCCAGTGACATCGACCTTATCCTTTCGTGGCGGTGACGAACAATAAGCCATCGTAAGGGTGAACAGGGTGGTCGGCGGGTGCCCATTCGATACAAACGCTCTCTTTGTCGAAACCAGCATCGGGGAGTGCGCTCATGAAGTCTTCTTCGTAGATGGGCAGCACATGAAACACAACCTTGCCCACTGAATAGGCTCTGCCGCCGCGCACTGCCGCCATGATGAGCCTGCCGCCGGGCTTCAACAATGAAGTCACGTTGCGGAGATACTGACGCCACTGTTCGAGGTCTTTGGCGACGGCTTCCAGACACAGGTTTGAGACCAGCACATCATAAGTTTGTTCCATGCCAGCGATGGGTGTCGCTTGCGTGGCATCGCAAGGCAGCACACACTTTACACGCTGACGGATGGCTTTCTCGCGCGCGGCAATGCTGTGTAAAGTGGAATCTTTTTCTTCGAGTTCGAGCACCGCGCTTACCGCTTCACGCCAGTCAAAGGCATTGGCGTCACCATCCAGCCATGTTTGTATCTCGTCACGGTTCGCCTGAAGATAATCGCTGTGGTGGATGTTGTGTACTTTCCCTGCTGCGACCAGCGCCGTATACAGCGTGGGACCGCCCCCGAAGTCCAGCGTCAAACAATGGGGTGCGACATCCTTAAATGAGTTGACCAGAAAGCGCAGCAGCGCTATGTTTTCTGGTGCTAGCGTAGAATAGTATTCGTAGAGATAGGTCTTGGGGTCAAAGGTAGTGTAGTCGTGTGTGGTTGCCATGCGTCCGTAATGTGTTTATTCATGCAGATAAAGTTTATGCAAGCTCATCTTATCACGGTAGTGCGCTATAGATGCTTAAGGATCTCTTATACTCAAAGGAGCATTATGCCTGGTGAAACAGCGCTTGACCCTCACGCCATTTTAGCGAGTCTGGGAATAAGTGACGCGGCGCGGGCACAGCCGATCACGGGCGGCACAGACACGGCGATCTGGCAGGTGTTATTGCGCGATCAGTCCTGCGCGCTGCGCGTGTTCCGCACTGAACAGGCGGAGGTCTGCGCAAGAGAAGTCGTGGCGATGCAAGCGGCTGCGGCAGGTGGTATCCCCGTGCCACAGGTACATCGCAAAGGCGTGTGGCAGGATCGCCCAGCATTACTGCTTTCATGGGTTGCGGGCAAAGCTCTTGCACAGCAGCTTCGTGCTAATCCACGCTTCGTTTTACAGTTGGGTATCGCGTTTGGTCGGACGCAAGCAGCGATCCATGCCGTATCCGCGCCAACAGGCATGGCGACAACTGACTGGATTGAATGGGCGGGCGATGAAACGGAACTCAAAGCGCGGCTGTATAACCTGCCGACGCGCAGAACGGCACTGCTGCATCTGGATTATCATCCGTTGAATGTGATGGTGCAGGGTAGTCAAGTCAGCGGCGTACTGGATTGGACAAACGCGCAGGCAGGCGACCCACGCGCGGATTTCGCCCGCACCTATAGCATTTTGCGCGTAGAACCCTATTCACCGAAAGGCGATAACCTGACAATGGGACTAATGCGGCGAACGCTCGCGTGGTTGTGGCGTTTCGGCTATGTGCAAGCGGGCGGTAAATTAGATGATATGGCGCTGTTCTATGCGTGGGCGGGCGCGGTCATGGTCAACGATCTATCGCCGCGCATCGGCAAACCCGGCTTCTGGTTGCAAGATCAGCACCTTGACCCTGTGCGTCGGTGGCGTGATCTTTGGAAGCGGCGCGCGGGGATTTAATGCAAGTTATCAGTTATCAGTTGTCAGTTATCACTCACCTCACGCAGTTTATCGCTCCGGGTTTTGAACCCGGAGCTAGTAGAAGATTTGTAAACCTCTGAAGAGGTTGAAAAACCGAAGCACCCAACCCGTTCATGGGTTCCAACGCCCATAGCGGGCTGCTTTGAACTGCCAGCGTCCGCAGCGGCGAAGGTTGTGCGTAAGGTAAGTTATCAGTAAAATGCGAGACCCGGTGGCTTGATTTTCTCACCGTGTCTCTTGTGAAGATGCACACATGGATAAATGGTAAAATCCGCCTGATTTGGGGGCGCAACATGTTGCGCCCCAACGATGTGGCGAATCGTTTTTCTATTATCCATAAGCCAATTGCAAAATAAGTGCAAACTGTTTGTAAAAGTCCTGATTTTGCGCTTATGATCTTAAACGGACTTGCGTCCAGAACCTTTATATCTATGGAGAGTAATCAATGGGAAAAGATCAAGCGGGTGTCAGTCGGCGTTCGTTTTTGTGGCGGGCGTTAGCCGTTCCCGCAGCAGCGCTTGCGGCGTGGTGGGGTGGTCAGGGATTGAGTGGGGTGCTGGCACAAACGGCGACACGCACGCCGACGCGGACAGCGCTGGCAACGCGCACGCCGCAGCTTCGCGTTACCCCAACGGCAACGCCGACGCTGCTGCCCACGCCAACCTGCGGTGACGATGACGACGAGCCGACGATTGCGCAGACCGAAGGACCGTACTACACACCGAACTCACCGGAACGCACTTCGTTCATCGAAGAAGATACTGTCGGGACGCGCATGATTTTAGCGGGCTTTGTGCTGACGACGCGCTGCCAACCCGTCGCGGAGGCATTGATCGACGTTTGGCACGCAGATGATGACGGTGTATACGACAATGAAGGCTATAAACTGCGCGGGCATTTTTTCACTGATGAGGAAGGACGCTGGACGCTCGAAACAATTGTGCCGGGGTTGTATCCGGGACGCACGCGCCATTTCCATGTGAAGGTGCAGGCACCCAACGAGGCGATTTTGACTTCGCAGCTTTATTTCCCTGATGAGCCGCAAAACGCGCGCGATGGCATCTTTGACGAGGCGTTGCTGATGGAAGTGGAAGACGCGGAGGATGCAGAAGACGAAACGAAGTACGGGTTTTTCAACTTCGTGCTGGATATTTAAGGCGCGTAGGGAGCGCTGTAATGTAGTTTAACAAATTAGTACGGGGATTAGATTCCGTAGGGGCGCACCAACGTGTGCGCCCGACACAGGGCAGACACATTGGTCTGCCCCTACGAATCTCGTTCTCCGTATTATTTAATTAAAAAGCATAAAACCCGCCGCGAGTTGAGTTCTCAAGAACTAAGCGCCTGCTGGTCGCGGCACGAGTTTGATGGTCGCGGATCGTGCCTTTGGAGTGAGGGTACTGTTGATGATGCTTGCGGCGTAGCGGCTGTACTTGGTGCGGTACGCGGCGTCGATCTGATCGTTGATGTCGTCGGTGTCCACCTCCGCGAAAGTAACATCTTTGTTGACGCCGCCAGCCTTGATGTGTCCTTCAAGACGTTCCTGAGTGCCACGGAACCAGTCGGAGGTGCGCCCGTTCACGGAACGGACGTAGAGGTCGTCGCCGTGGCGGACAACCCAAATTGTCACCGGCTTCCGCAGCGTGCCGTCGCTTCGGCGTGACGCGATCTCCAACTCTTCTGCTGTTCCGATTTTAGTGAGTTCGTCGCTCGTCCACGTTGTCATTGGTGCGTCTCCTTCGTGATATGACTAGTACATCAACAACCTTAAGTTGGAGGGTTATCTACTTCCAACAAGGGGCTTAAGCCCCTTGTTCACCCGTCAA
>CALMZT010001222.1 GCA_937870805.1 uncultured Chloroflexota bacterium | reverse complement strand
TGGCGTCGAAACCTGCCCGCTGTTGAAGGCGGCGATTTCTTCAGGCGTCAGCCCTTCGGCAATCCTGATGGGGCGCGGCAGCAGTTCTGTAGGCAGCGCAGCCAGCCCCGCCGCAGGACCGTAGCCATCCAACGGAGTCAGTTCGCCCGCCGGACGCAGGTCACTCATCGCCAGCGTGGTGTAACCGCCTTCGGGGATGACGCGCGTGACACTGCCCGACGAAACTTCACCCTCTCCTTCGAGGATGCAGAAGATCATCGTGCCGCCGCTTTGCTGGATAAAAGCCGTTGAACCCAGACGGATGTTGACCTCGTTGATGAGCAGCGTGATTTCGCCAATGCCTTCGGGCGTCTGGATCAGAATGCCGCTGGGGGGCGCTTCAGCACAAGGGGGAGTATCTGCGCCTGTTTCGACGTAAAAGGCTTGCATCGGACCATAAAACGGCTGATCGGGCGCGATGACGATCAGGCTGTTCACGTCGCCATCCAGCGTCAGCGTCGTATTCGGCACCCAGCCGTAACCGCCGTCAGGGATACGCACGCGAATCCATGAACTGTCTTCCAGCCGTCCATCAGCGATGATGGTGTCGCCGCTGTTCAGGGATGCCATCGTGCTCACGTCATTGGGGCGCAGGAAGATGTCGGTAGTGGTGGTCGCTGTCGCGGAAATATCGACGGTAGCGCGCCCAACGTTCGCCAGCGCCACATCGCCAAAGAGCAGGATGGTCGCGTTCTGCGGCGTATTATCAGGCAGGTTCGCCTGTACTTCCAGCAGCGCGATACCCCACACGTTGTCGGTCAGGCTCAGGCTGGAGAGGCGCAGCGTCTCGATATTGCCCACATCGGCTAAATCGCCCGGCGTATTAAAAACCAGATCGGGCGTGCGTCCACCCGCCTGAACTGCCGTGTTGCCATAGCAGGCTTGATCGCGCGCCGTATCGTTGCACACGTTATCGACGGCTTGCAGCGTATTCTGTACAAACGATGGGCAGTCGGCTTGCGCCTGGACAGCGGCAGCGATGAGGAACAGGAGTAAAAGGGTGATGATGGAAAAGCGAATCTTGGACATAGACATTCCCTACTTCATCAGGTGATGTCTATTATGCACCGAAAATGATTTGTGTGCCGTTTGAGGAACGTTTTTAGGCTTACCCGAAATTCAACTCACTTACCACGCCGCAGGTTCAAAACGCGCAGCAACTCTACATCGCAAACTGCTACTACTTTTTAACAATAACTCTACCGTGTCAGCACCAGCATGACGGCAATGAAATGGAGCGTGCTGCCCACGAGTACGAAGATGTGCCATAACTCGTGAAAGCCGAAGTGACGATGGAGATTAGGCGATTTCGTGGCATAGATCACTGCGCCGACGCTGTAGGTGATGCCGCCGCCGACGATCAACCACAGGGCAGGAGAGGGGAACATATGCAGCGCTTGCGGAAACAGGATGACCGCCAGCCAGCCCATGGCGATGTAAGTGAGGGTCGAGAAATAGCTGTCTTTTTTGTAGATGAAGAGTTTGTAAAGCGCGCCCGCCAGTGCCAGCGCCCAGATGGTGCTGAGGATGCCCCAGCGCCCCTCATCGCTCAGGATGTTATAGCAGAAAGGTGTGTACGTTCCGGCGATCATGATATAAATCGCGGCATGATCGACGCGCGTGAGCCAGAGACGTACAGGTTTTGAGCACTGGATGAGATGCAGCGCGGTGCTGGCAGAGAATGCCATGACCATGCTGACGCCATAGACCATGACGGTAATCAGCTTCGCCGAATCATCCCACGTCAGCGTCATCAACCATACCATGCCGAACGCTGCTAAAACTGCGCCCAATAAATGCGTAAATCCGTTGACTGGCTCATAAAAACGTGACATCGGTGACTCCTCGAATATTTCTATTGTAACGATGTTTCGTATGAGAAGTATCAAAATTCATGGAAATTTTAGATTTCTACTAACAGAATAATCAATTAAATGTTCGTTTAGTTTTGTGCAGGCGGTTTCTGTTGGCGGAATGCGAGTTAAGTTTGTGTCAGCGTGGAGTGTTGTGAAGCGCGGCTGTTGTGTCAGTGGGTGATCTGAAGTATGCGAGGAGTGTCGGTAAAAGTTACTGACACTCCACTGAGTACACCAGAGTCAGTTTGAGGGAGAGGAACTGTCAGAACGACTGACACAACCACCACAGCAAAGTCAAAAACAGTTTGACAGCATGTGCCATTCAGTAAGGATGTGTGCGTGAATATGTTCATACGCTTACAGTAGCACAAAAATGCGCCCATTTGCGTTCCTTTTGACACTTTAATTCGATGTGTAATGTAAGATTTCTATTTTACATCAGCGGTATCCGTATAATATTCACCTGTGAGCGCCATACTAGGGCGATTGCATGAAATTTAATGAAAAGGCTATGAGGGTTCACAACATCTTTGTCGGGACAAGCGTACAGGGCTG
>CALMZT010001221.1 GCA_937870805.1 uncultured Chloroflexota bacterium | reverse complement strand
GTTCTGTCGAGAGCGGGCGACGCGGATCGAACGCGCATAACTAGCTTGGAAGGCTAGGGCTCTGCCATTGAGCTACGGCGGCGTACTCACTTTACCATGTTTTCCCATCGGCATAGCGCTGTCTGCGCACTTGCTGTCGCTTGCCGTTCTTATTGCGCCGCTTGTGCGTGTCAGTGATTGCATGACAATTTGGACACAGAAGTTGGAGATTTGTTTCAGCGTTATGATCGGTATCACCATCAATGTGGTGCATCTCTAAAGGAATTGGTTGTCCCATCCACTCTGTCAATCCGCAATTCTCACATTGAGTTCCACGCATTCCAAGCAGAATTTGCCGTCGGGTTTTGTCATCTTTAGCAGTTTCAAGAGTTGCTTTCTTTACATAAACCCGCTTTTCAATACATTCTGCGCAATATTTATTATTTGGTAGCTTGGGATTACCACAACTACAGACTGTTGTACGCTGTATCAAGCGCTTTGCCGAAGCCTGATGCCTATCTTTACCGACGTTGTTATAGGAGGCGCTGCAAGAGCTATTGCAAAATTTGCTACGTCTTTTCTCAAACGGCAGCATTTCTCCGCAAAATAAGCAAAGTTTAGGATTATCCTCATACGCTTCTCGGATTTTACGCGATCTTTCAGCGTTAATCTCAGCTTGTATGTGTTTAGTCCGTTCGTAAACTTGTTTACCAGCCTCAGACCTGTCCATAGACATAACCTGTGTTGTGGTGACTTTTTAAGGTGCATTCTGTTACACATTATAGCATGTGCAGCAGGCGTGCTTCAAGGTTGTTTTTGTCCCTCGACGCACGCGCATTCTAGTGGAGCAGGCGGCGTTTGTCAATCCTTAGCGCGGCACATCAAACTCGTCTTCAGTGGGCGGCGCATACATCGACAGCATATCATCGCGTGTCACGGCGCGGTACTGTCCTGTGCTGGTCGAACGCTTTGCTTGTCTCAGCGCGCGCGGGCGCAGAATTGCCAGCCAAATGAACACGCCCAGAATCGTCATCACTGCAACCACTGCTAACGTTCCCCACAGCACCATCACTACCCGCTGCACGAGTAAGCGTCCCTCAGCGCTGTTCACATCAAAAGCAGAGGTCGTCGGCGTAGTCGTGGCTTGTGACGCCAGCAGCACGCCGCCGTATTCCAGCACAACGGGCAGCCCGCCTTGTGTGATCGTCTCGACGCGCGTGTTGGGCGTGGTTGAACGATATTCGGCGCTGGTGATGGAGATCATATAATCACCCGCAGCGAGGTTCGGGAAGCAGATGACGCCAGCCGCCGCCGTCTGCGAGTCTTCAAGCGTCGCGCTGGAAATGACGACGCCTTGCGCGTTCATCAACTCAGCGACGATGCCGCGCGTCAAAAACGGTTCGCTGGAATCGCGTGTGCCGTTGCCGTTGCGGTCTTCAAAGGCGCGCACGCAAAACTGCCCGTCGCCATCCTGTGCCGCGACAAAAGACGCTGCGAAAAGGCACAGCGCCGCGATCAAAATTACTCGTTTAAGCATAGTTCTTCCTTACATGAAGGGTCATGTCAGGGCGCACACATTGGTGCGCCCCTACCATCCCGATTGCTGTATTCATCTGGTTAGC
>CALMZT010001220.1 GCA_937870805.1 uncultured Chloroflexota bacterium | reverse complement strand
GAATAGACCTCGCGCGCCACGCGTGCCAATACCGCGGTTTGATAACCGCAGCCGGTGCCGATCTCGAGCACGCGTCCTAATTCTTTGCCGGCGCGTAACAACTCGGTCATGCGCGCAACAATATAGGGGCTGGAAATCGTCTGTCCAAAACCAAGCGGTAGAGCGGTATCCTCATAGGCACGGCTGGCGAGCGCCTCATCGACGAAGATGGCGTATTGGGCGTGACTTCAAACCCGACCATCTTCGAGAAAGCTATCAGCGGCAGCGCTGACTACGACGAATCGATCAAGAACTGGCTGGATGATGAGCCAGCAGAAATCTTTGAACGGCTGGCAATCCACGACATTCAGGCAGCCTTAGACCTTTTCCGTCCTGTCTATGAGCGTACCAACGGGCGCGATGGTTACGTCAGCCTCGAAGTGTCGCCGCTGCTGGCGCACGATACGCAAGGTACAATCAATGAAGCGCTGCGGCTGTTCAAAGCTGTAGACCGCCCGAACCTGATGATCAAAATCCCCGCGACACCCTCCGGCATTCCCGCGATTGAAGAAGCCATCGCGCAAGGCGTCAACATCAACGTCACGCTGATTTTCTCGGTAAATAATTATGAAGAAGTTGCCGAAGCCTACATTCGCGGGCTGGAACGCCGCCTCGCCGCCGGGCACGACATCAACAGCATCGCCTCGGTTGCCAGCTTCTTCCTCAGCCGCATCGACGTGATGATTGACCGCATCCTGGAAAACAATATCCGCGCGGCACAGGGGCGCGACCTCGGACGTGTAGCAGCCAACACCAAGCTGTTGGGCAAAGCGGCGATTGCCAACGCTAAAGCCGCCTATAAGAGCTTCCAAAAGACTTTCTATGGACAGCGTTTCGCCAAACTGCTGGCGGCAGGCGCACAGGTACAGCGTCCCTTGTGGGCGTCGACCTCCACGAAGAATCCAGCGTATCCCGATACCATGTACATTGACGCGCTGATCGGCAAGGACACCGTCAACACTATTCCTCCGGCGGCGCTCAAGGCGTTCAAAGATCACGGAACAGTCGCTAACACGCTTCCCGACGGCTTGGACGAGGTAGACGCTATCTTCGACATGCTGGCGGAAGTCGGCGTCGATATGGAACAAGTGACCAAACGCTTGCAAGATGACGGCGTAGAACTGTTCAGCGAGAGCTTCAATTCCCTGCTGTCACGTGTCGAAGCCAAGCGCAATGTTCTGGCGACGGGCGTGATGCAGCAGCAGCGCATGGCGTTGGGCATTTACGGCGACGACGTGCAGCGCGTCATGAAAGACCTTGAACACTCGCATGTGAACGCACGCATCTGGGGCAAAGATGGCAGCGTCTGGAAAGATCACGGTCCCACGATTGCCAGGATTCAGCAGCGGCTCGGCTGGCTGGACGTGTTGCAGGCGATTGACCTCAACCGACTGAAGGCATTCCAAGCCAGCATCAAAGGGAAGTACAGCCATGTCGTACTGTTGGGTATGGGCGGCAGTTCGCTTGCGCCTGAAACGCTCAGCCAGACGTTTGGTAGTGCCGAAGGTTTTCCACCACTGATCGTACTGGACAGCACCGACCCGGCGCGCATCCTGCAAGTGCAGCGTTCGATTGATCTGGCTCGGACATTGTTCATCGTCGCCAGTAAATCGGGCACGACGATTGAAATCTGGTCGTTCTTCAAACACTTCTGGGAACTCACCAAATATAACGGCGATCAGTTCATCGCCATCACCGACGGTGGCTCGGCGTTGGAAGACGAGGCAACTAAAAACAAGTTCCTCGACATCTTCATCAATCCTTCCGACATCGGCGGCAGATACAGCGCGCTTTCTTATTTCGGTATGGTTCCGGCGGCATTACTCGGCATCGACCTTGACCGCCTGTGGACAGAAGCCGAGCGCATGATCGCCGCCTGCGCCGACAATGTGCCTACTAATCAGCATCCTGGCATGTGGCTTGGCGCGGTCATGGCGACGCTGGCACAAAAGGGACGCGACAAGCTCACCATTTACGGTGGCAAGTCAGTGGCAGCATTTGGCGATTGGGCAGAGCAGTTGATCGCCGAAAGCACGGGCAAAGAAGGCAAAGGTATCCTGCCTGTGGTTGGTTCAACCGTCGGCAAGCCGCACGATTACGTCTCTGACCGCGTATTTGTCTATCTGAAGGTCGATACCGACGACAACACGGAGATGGACACCGCGATCCGCGCGCTGCGTGAAGTGGGACATCCGCGCGTCACGATACAGTTGAAGGATAAATACGCGCTGGCGGGCGAGTTCTTCCATTGGGAATTTGCGACGGCGGTTGCAGGCAAAATTCTCGAAATCAACCCCTTCGATGAACCCAATGTCACCGAAAGCAAGGACAACACCAAACGCCTGCTCGATCACTACAAAGCGCTTGGCAGCTTGCCCGCGAGTGAACCAGCGCTGGTCGAGAGTGGTGTGAAATTGTACGCCGATGAAAACACGCTGCGCCCGCTGTACCAACTCGCCGCACAGCACGGCTATCACCGCGACAGCATCGCCGGATTATTGGAAGCGCAGTTCGGCGCGACGCAGGCAGGCGATTACTTTGCGCTGCTGGCGTTCCTGCCACCAAGCGATGAACTCACCGCCGCGCTCAACGAAGTACGCCGCAAACTGCGCCATGTGACACATCGCGCTGTGACGGTGGGTTATGGTCCGCGCTACCTGCACAGCACCGGACAGCTTCACAAAGGCGGTCCTGGCAACGGCATCTTCATCCAGTTCACCTGTGATGAGACTGAAGACCTGCCCATTCCTGGCGAACCATACACCTTCGGGGTATTGAAGGCAGCACAGGCAGCAGGCGACTTTGAGGCGCTGCAAGCCAAGGGACGACGCGCCATACGGCTGCACGGCAAGCCAGAAGATGCCCTCGCGCGGCTGGCAGAAGCCATCGACAAGGCAGGCGAACGGCGGCAGTAGAGCATCAGTTGTAGGGGCGAATCGCTGGTTCGCCCTTCATCTGCGTAAACTTGCCTCGAATACTGGGGACTCACCCTTATCATCTGTAAGTGAATGAGGAAAACGCTGATGCCTCACAATCACGTTTTTGGCGTACACCGTGATATATCCAGAGATGAATGGCTCAACATTCATAATCGTTCTGCGCCCGAATATCGGCAAGGTGAATGGGTGCGTGAGGCACTTTTGGGCGTCGGCAGGCTGCGCCGCAAGCTGTTCCAGCAGGCGACAGGGAACGTACTGGATGTTGCCTGTGGTTATGGCAGCAACTTCGCCTATCTCCCGAACGTGGCACATATCACGGCGACAGACTTCAGCCCGGTGATGCTGGAAATGGCACAGCAGCGCGCGCAAAAGTTAGGAATCCACGTCGATTTGCGTGAAGGTGATGCCGAAGCGCTGCCATTTGCCGATGCACACTTTGATACGGTGATCTCGGCTTTGGCGACCTGTTCCTTGTTTAACCCCATTACGGCGCTGCAAGAGATGAAGCGTGTTTGCAAGCCGGACGGACGCATTTTGCTGCTCGAACATGGGCGCAGTAAGTGGCGTTGGCTGGCAAGTTATCAGGATCGCACGGCGGCGGGCATGGTCGATGATGGCGGCTGCCGCTGGAATCAGGAAACGTCAGACTTAGTGCGGCAAGCGGGACTTACGATTGTGAGTGATGAGCGTTCGCTGTTGGGGATTTTCCGGGCAATGGTGGTACTGCCATCATCAGGAAATGGCTGAACCAGTTTGTACTCAACCACTTCCCAGACGTTTTAACAGCATTACGCAGCCATGTTTGCGGCACAGCGACAGGAGGCGGCACATTCACGACACGTTTCTGCACATGCCAGCATTTGTTCGTCACCATGCGCGACACGCTCACATTCCTCGGCGCAGCGTTTGCAGGCAGCAGCACATACAGCACAAATGTAGTTTTGTAAAGGCGAGTCCATCAACATCAGGTTCGCAGCAGTCTGGCAAAGCTCAGCGCAGGTGAGCAGCATCTTAATATGATTGGGGGTCGTCAGTTCACGTCCCATACGCAAGCTGTAAGGCACCATCGCTAAACACGCGCTGTGACAATCCAGGCAGTGCTGGATACAGGTTTCCATTTCAGTGATTAATGTTGGCTGGTACATCGTCTAGTCCTCTCGACGTTGGAAACACTTCTGAGTGTGTCATTTTCTACCCTAAAGTTAAACGTAACCAACCCTTGAGAGAACGCCTGTTTTACCTATTTTTGAATGCCCTATGGTACTAAATCTGTTACCTCAAATGTCCTAGCTTCCAGTGGGTCATTGAGGCGAAAATTAATCGGCGCAGATTTACGGCGGCAGCGAGCGCGGCTTATCATGTGTGTTCGGCACACTCAGCAGTTCGTCAATCCCTAGCGGGCGTGTAGGGGCATCTTCCAGCCGCTGCAAATAAGTTTCATCAATCTCGCCGTCAGATTGGATGTAACCGTCGACCAGATCATCCAACCACTTGAAATAATGCAGTGCCAACAACCCACCATTAACACGCACACTGAGCGTCCACATCCCGGCGCGAATCGCGTTTTGAACAGACAAGCGCGCGGGCGGCATGATAAGGTGATGTCCTTTTCCAGAATCGCAAATGCTAATACTCCAGCAGCAATATTACAGCCTCGATTATAGTTGTCTCGATGATTTCCCATCCCCTAGCGCCGCTGTTGCTGCTGCTGTTCCTGATCGTCATCAGCCTGATCGGATAACAGATCGTCGAGGCTCATGCGCTGCAAACGGTTTTCCGCCAGCATCGAGCGCAGTTCGTTGCTGATCTCGCCGTCTTCGCTCAGGTGGCGGCGGATGACCTGCGCGCTGTCCTCTTCCCATTCGAACTTGTACAACGCCAGCGGTACGCCATCAGCACTCACCCGCATCTCCCACGAGCCATGCATGGCGTGCGCGTCGTGGATGGGCAGGCGCGCGGCGGGTGTAATCAGGTTGCGCCCGCGTTCCAGTTGGTGATGGTCTTCGTGGACGAATAACACCTGTCCGTCAGCGTCGGTGATTTCAAAGCGGATTTTGCCCGTTGCGCGTGTCGGCAAACGAAGCTGCACGAATGGTTGAATGTAGTCAGCGTCATCGGGCACCGGATGCGTGCGGTAAGGCGCAGGCACTTCATCGCCGCGAAACACGACGATGCCAATATCGACGGGCAGCACTTTCACCTCGTCGGGGTTCAATCCAGCGGCTTTCACCGAATCCAGCGCGTGGCGATACACCGTCTCCGCACTGGCGGAACGCGACGGCACGACGTCTGGTTGGCTGCGCGTCAGCGGGGCGCTGCGTGTGCTGCTGGCACTACTGCCGCCGCGCTGGCTGTTGTCATACATGCGCGCCAGAGCATACAGCGCCGCTGCGATGAACAGCACCGGAATCAGTTCGTTGCTGGCAATCGCCGTGAAGATAAACAGCAGTATCCCGATAATGACAATTTCGCGGGCGCCGAAGTTTCGTGTGTTCATAAAGGCTGCTCCTTAGCGGCGCGTGCTGCGACGGTTCTGGTCACGCAGCAGGTCTTCAAGACTCGTCGGCACATCTTCCTCTGCCTGTTCCTCAAGTCGGCGGCGGCGCAGATATTCGCGGCGTTGGGCGGCGGCTTCATCGTCATCGACTTGATCGCTGCCCAAGCGATTCATACGCTCATCAGTCGAAGGTGAAAGCGCAAAGCTGTGCAGCCCCAAAAGCTGCCCATCGACGTAGATGCGCAAATCCCAATCGCCGGAGCCGCTGATTTTGTTGTTGCCCGCCAGCGGCAGTTGATGATCGGCAAGCAGGTTCATTTCGCCATCATGCAGATAGGTTTTCATCTCATGTACATACTGCTGTTCGCCGCGCTGGTCGATGATTTCATAGCGAATGACGACGTTGCGGTCTGCCTCGCCCGGCTGTACGTGCAGCGTGATGAACGGACGCACGCCGTCATCGTCTTTGCTGATGCTGCGCGTGCGGCGCATGACCAAGCCCTCATCGCCCGACTGTGCAGTAATCAAGCCCACGTCCAGCAGCGTGAGATCGGAGTCCATGTAACCGCCGCGCCGCCGTGCGCGTTCTACGGCTTCGCGCGCCTGTGGACTCATACGCATCAGCGTGAGGGGCGTGCGCTGCACACTGTTGACAATTTCCTGGGGTCGCACTTCGACAAACGAAGCCAGCAGCGCGACGGCGTAGATCCCCAATAGCACGGCGATGAGCTGTGGCGCAATGACCCCGCTGCCCGCAATAATCACCCCACCAATAATCACTCCCAGCGCAGCCAGCCACGCGAGGTTGCGACGTTTAAAGCGCATAACGTTATCCTTAACCAAGTTCGTGTATTTACTATCATTATATACGCATGGAGAAGGAATCAGGTTACGCCAGTATTTGGGGAGAGCAGCCAACGAGGATAATTAATAGTTATTTTATTAATTTAATAATATCAGATGGTTTGTTCAGTGTTTAATATTTTTATTTGGCGGTTGGTGAGGCTGTGGCTGCCGTTGAAGGGGCGGCTGTGGCGGATGGCGAGGCTGCTGCTGCCACGACGCGCACAACGGATGCGGCGACGGTGGCGGTTTAACGTGGGAGGTCTGCCACATACTACCTCAACGGCAGGAGAGCAGGCACGGGCAGCATCGTGAGACATAACAGCGTACTCAGCAATCAGTCTAGCACAAATAGGTCACCATTTGAGTTCCTTTTGGAACTTTAATGCGAAGTGTCATGTAAGAGCGAAGTTAAAAGGCGTTAGTGGAACCCAGGATGGGAAAAGTGGAACGTTAAACGTCAATAGTGGAACGTTAGAGGTCAATAGTGGACAGCGGAAAAGCAGCAGTGGAACGTTAAAAAGCTACAGTGGAACGTTAAAAAGCTACAGTGGAAAGCAGAAAGGAAAAGCGCTCTCCGCAAACACTTAATGAACTGATTGAAACTTTTTGACTAATCACTTGAAAGAAATCAGAAAAATACTGATGGATTCACCTTCGCTTTGACCTCACCCCAACCCCTCTCCCGTGCAGCGGCTTGGCTGGTGGCAGATGTGTGTGGCGGGAGAGGGGCTTTCCATGCCCGACTCGCATATTTTCTGAACTCAAAAGAATTTGAACCAAATAGTTTCAATAACTTCAATACAAACACCAAGAATACGTGGCAAAGACAAGAAATTGAAGCGCCAGCATACCGCGAAATTAAGAAAAAGCGATGCTGGCGAACATGACGTTGTGAATGAAGAGATGGCTGCTTACGTCTGCGTGCCCGACGACAGCAGCGGCTTGCCTGTTGCCAAATCCATGTTCAGAAACTGGCTGGTGGCTTGCGCTTGCTCGCCAATCAGTTCCGCGACGACCCGCACGATGTCGCGCGCCTGTTCCCATGACAATTCGCTTTCATCGCCCAGCTTGCGCGCCGAGACTTCTTCGGCAAGCCCTTGATAGATCAGCGCGAGGGTCGGCTGGTTATCACGCAGGCTGGTTTTTGGTGACAAGCCCAGTTCTTCTCTGAGCAGCGCGGCGGTGCGTCCCCACAAGCCTTTGTACACCTCATCGGTTGCCAGCCCGTACTGCGGCTTGGTGAGCACTTCGGCAACGGCGGCTTTCAACGCGGCGGTGAACTGCATCCGTTTGATTTTGCCCGTGATGCGCGCGCTGATCCAGTTCTCGTCTTTGCCACGCTTGCGATATGCCTCAAGCGCCGCATCAATGGCTTCGTCGGGGTCAATCGCGCCCGATGTGATAACGGTTTCCGGTTCGCGGCGCACCAGATCGACAAACGCGCCTGCTTCGGATAAATACGTCTTGATTGCCGCTAGCAGAGGACGCGCTTTCGTCGTGCGCAAATACTGCGCGATGAGGTACAGTCCTTTGTCGTCGGTGAAATCTCTTTGATACGTTTTACCATCGGATGCTGTATAGGGCAGAGGTCTACTTGAAGTAGATGTCTGATTTTTTAGCTTCGCTAGAACTCTAGTAACATCTTTTTCGCCCGTCAGCCCGCGAATCCAATCCTGTACCGCAAATAAATAACCTTCATCTGTTTTGACGTGGGCTAGTGGAAAATCCCACTTTTGCGCTACGATAAGAGGCAAAGGTAAATCTTTGTCGTCCGCGTCAGGGATGACAGGTAGTAAAGTATTCATTTGTAGCTCCAATTTAGAAGTAAATTTTCTTGTATAAGAATATTCTATCTCATTTAAGGATATTGTCAAGGACATTGAATGGCAAGAAAATTACGCAATCGGGTTCTTGAATTATTGATGGAAAAAGAGCGTAAGCTCGGCAGGCGCATCAAATATGTCGAGGTTGCGGAAGCAACAGGTCTTGCCAATAGTCTTATCTGGCGTTGGATGACAGGCAAAATACATCGTTATGATTCAGAAGTGCTCGAAAAGCTGTGTGATTATTTCGACTGCGATTTGGGTGACATGCTGTATTTCGAGATGGTAGAGGATAGCGCTAATGGAGATGTTTCGCCTGAGAGCGCGACAGGATGAGATCTGTGGACTAACCCAGCCTTTTCAATAGTTTGTCCGATTTGATGTTTATCCTATGGCGATCTATGTAGCCTGCCGAAACAGATTCTACGATCAAATCAAGCATCTTCTTTTCAGGTAGACGTTCGTATTCATCTTTTTTCCATATGTGTTGCGCAAGACGCAGCAATTTGTTTGCCGAAAGTTCAATGAGGTCACGATGCCACAAATTCACCTGATGATCGGGCGTTCGTCCCAGAGTAGAAGCCAAGCGAATATGCAACTCAGTTAATACGTCGATATTGATGAGCACGTAATCGAAATTTGAAAGGGAGTCCGCTGTTGCTGCTAATGCTGCCGCGACGCGAACGACATTCGACAAGTTATCATCGATCACATAAACGGAAAGGGTATTGCTGGAAGTTGTAAGATCGCTCAGAGTATCAGCGGGGAGTTCTTCACCTGTCAGCCATGAAACTTGATCGCTATCCTTTAACCATCTGCCTTGTCTAATTTTCCTGAGAAGAAATGGCACAGTCTTAGCTCTCCGAAGCTGTTTCGTTTAACTGCTCCACCACTTGCAACATATTCTTCCGAAGATGAGAGATACTTTCCACCGCAATCGCCTGCTCTAAGGCAGGAATAGACTGAGAGTCCCCCATAGATGCTAATCCCAATAAGGCAGCATCTCGGATACTGGCTGCCGAATGAGTCAGTCCACGTTCAAGTAACTGCAAACGTTGCTGGTGTGTTGCTTGATCTTCTATTCTGCCCAACCAACGCAGTGTCTCACCGACGAGTTCTGCTTTGCTTGTCGTGTCAAAGATCAGTTCGCCAAGTATGCCTACCACGTTGGGGTGATGATTGACCAAATCCACAAGCTGTCGAGAAAAGCTTGTTTCGATACCATCCTCAAAAACTTCTTCCTCAACCGCTGCGAACAGCGCCTTGATTTCATTCGTGAGATCGTTTTGCAGCACACTCATTGTTCAACTCCGCAACCACTGATGCGTTTTTAAGCATAGCACAAAAAACGCCGGTTGGACTCAAAAGGGACGACGCACGCTTGCATCGCCCCTTCACTGCTCATTGGCAGATGACTAACTTGCCTTCGCTACCTGCGCCAACTTGCCTTCGTTATTGATTCGATCAAGTACGAACGCTTGGACGATATGTTCAAGGGTAATAGCGATAATGAGGATGAGATGTGCCGGAATAGGGATGATTGCTGGATTGGTCAAAACGGCTAACCATAGTGCGCCGCCGATTGCCTCAATCAAGGCAAAGAGGATAAATCCAGTGTGCTGCACGAGATCACTGAATGTCCTATTGAGGTCAGGCTTGGATGAGCTGATGAGCGCATGTTGGAAATGTAATCCAGGTAACAATACGAGCGCAAAAACCGCGATAGGGTCAAGCGCCTTGCTGCGAATCAGCGTGAACCACAGCGCCCAAGCTGCGTACTCAAACCAGGAGGTGCTAATGGTAATGATCCATTCTGACAAGTTCTTTGGAAGTCCACTGATAACGAGCCGTTCCAGAACGAGACCTATGAAGAGGATGATGAGTCCTATACCCGCCATGTCGCGTGCGTCTAACTCAACCCACAGGATTAAACCAGCCGCTTCGAATCCAGTCGTCCCGATTAAAACGAGCAGAGCCTTGAGAAGCATAACGCCCCCTTTGAATATTCCTGCAACTCTGATTTCGTAATATGCTTTGTATCAATTACCGATCTTATTATATGCCACATATTTTAGGTACGGTACATACTGCCCATCATTCGCCAATGCAACCCAATAGAAACAGTGCTGATGTCCATAACACAAAGGGACGATGCACACCTGCATCGCCCCTTCTGAATTCCTTCTTTGCGTTCTCTGCGCCTTTGCGGTTCATCTTTAGCATATGCTAACTGCTGAAAGCTGACTACTGACCGCTTTTACTCATTGCTCATTGCTCATTGCTGTACTTCTATCCCAACAGCAAATCGGGGTCTTTCTCCGCCAGCATTCCGCGCAAATCAAACAGTTGATCGCGCAGCGCCGCCGCCTTCTCGAATTCCAGCGCCTTCGCCGCGTCCTTCATTTCTTTTTCCAGCGCCTTCACCAGCTTGTGCAGTTCATCCTTCGTCAGGTCGGCAGCGCTGGTCTTCGCCTTCGCTTTGATGCCGTCTTCTTCCGTCACGACGCTGCGGATACGGTCTGTCAGGTCGCGGATTTCCTTGATGATGCTGGCAGGCTCAATATTGTGCTCTGTGTTGTACGCTTCCTGTATAGCGCGGCGGCGTTCGGTCTCGCCAATCGCGCCCTTCATCGAGTCGGTCATCCGGTTCGCGTACAAAATCACCTGTCCTTCGATGTGCCGCGCCGCACGCCCAATGATCTGCACCAGCGCTTGCTCTGAGCGCAGGAAGCCTTCTTTGTCGGCGTCAAGGATGGCGACGAGTGATACTTCCGGCAGGTCGATGCCTTCACGCAGCAGGTTAATGCCGACCACTGCGTCGTACACACCCATACGCAGGTCGCGCAGGATCTCGACGCGCTCTAACGTCTGGATTTCGGCGTGCAGATGATGTGCTCGCACGCCCACTTCGTTGAGATAACCCGCCAATTCTTCCGCCATCTTCTGCGTCAGTGTGGTGATGATCGCGCGTTGTCCCTTCTTGACGCGCAGCGCTACCTCTTGCAGCAGGTCATCGATCTGTCCTTCTACCGGGCGCACGCTGATCTGCGGGTCAACCACGCCTGTCGGGCGGATGATCTGCTGGACGACGGCATCGGCGCGTTTCATCTCGTAGGGTCCCGGCGTCGCGCTGGTATAGATCGTCTGCCCCATGCGCTCCTCGATCTCCTCGAACTTCAGCGGGCGGTTGTCCAGCGCGCTCGGCAAACGGAAGCCGTATTCGATCAGTGTCGATTTGCGCGTCCTGTCGCCGTTGTACATGCCGTGAAGCTGTGGGATGGTCATATGCGACTCGTCGATGACCAGCAGGTAATCCTTCGGGAAGTAGTCGATCAGTGAGTATGGCGGGCTGCCGGGCAGACGTTGATCGAGGTGCCGCGAATAGTTCTCAATGCCCGATGTGAAGCCCATCTCACGCAGCATTTCGATGTCATAGCGCGTGCGCTGTTCGATGCGCTGCGCCTCTAGCAGCTTGCCTTGATTCTTGAAGAAAGCAATTTGCTGCTCAAGCTCCTGCTCGATGTCGTGAATCGCCTTTTGCAGCTTGTCGGTGTCTGCCATGAACTGCGCCGCCGGGAAGATGACGGCAGTAGAGGGATTGTTCAGCACTTCGCCTGTCAGCGGGTCGAATTCGACAATGCGCTCGATCTCGTCACCGAAAAGCACGATACGGAAAGCGTAGTCAATGTACGGCGGAAACACTTCCAGCGTATCGCCGCGCGCGCGGAAATCGCCCTTTTCAAGCACCATGTCGTTGCGTGTATATTGCAGGTTCACCAGTTGGCGCAGCGCCGCTTCACGCTTGACTGACTCGCCGACGTGGAACTGCGCGATGGAACTGCCCCACGTCTCCGGGTCGCCTGTCGCGTAGATGCACGACACCGATGCGATGATAATCACATCGCGGCGTGAGAGCAGCGAAGCTTTGGAAGCGATGCGTAAGTTTTCGATCTGGCGGTTGATGTCCGTCTGCTTTTCGATGAACAGATCGTGACGTGGAACATACGACTCTGGCTGATAGTAGTCGTAGTAGCTGACGTAGTATTCGACGGCGTTCCTGGGGAAGAACTCGCGGAATTCGGCGTATAACTGCGCGGCAAGTGTCTTGTTGTGCGCCAGAATGAGAGCCGGTTTTTGGGTTTGCTCGATTATTTTCGCGATGCTGAACGTGTTGTGTACGAAGAAACCACCCAAGCCAGCTAAGAAGTTTTCGACTCCGGGCACGCAGAAGTCATACACATAAGGATGCGTGTATTCTATCTGTTCAACAGACTCTACAGGTGTCCAGTGTAGTTGGCAGAGATCGTTTAGATGGTGCCACATATTCCACCATTGTGCTGCTATTTGCTCTCGCTTCTGAGCTTCAATACGCAATCCCTTCAACATGCGACGTAAATTTGTACGTTGAGGTTTGCGTTTACCTGACTCAATTGCTTGGATAGCGCTACGTGATAGATCACAACCCTCAGCAACTTCTCTCGCGAACAGTCCTAATTCTTCCCTCAACCACCTTAGTTCACTGCCATCAATCGGCACAATATCAGTATTCGAGTTCTCACCATCTTTTAGCTGACGTTGCAATGCTTCCGTCTTGTATCCGATGGTAAAGCCAACGTGCTGTTGAAAGCGACGTAAGTTTGTCTGACCAGAAATCGTGATGTAGTAGTACCAATCCCCTGCATGGTCTGTATTTGTGGCACGTTTCCAGCGACGACTGAGACGTGCCCATATACCAAAGCGCAGCAAGGCGTACATCAGCTCAGAAGCCAATTGTTGACTAGCTGTTGCTGCCATCACATCGCTTGCTTTGCCGACTGTACCATCACCGTCAAAATAAGCACTAAGCAAGTGCCCTAAATCTTTGTCAGCGAGTTGTGTCCAGAATTCAGGTAGGCGTTTGTCACGCGCAGTATCACCACACAAACGGCTGAAAAGCTCAGTGAGTGCTGTAGAAGAGATTTGGTAATCAGACGAGGGTCTTACACTGAAGGGGATACCAAGTTGAGTAACTGCTGCTTCTATCTGGTTGCGTATACCTTCGTTACGATTTGCCAGAATAATATAACCCCGCTGATGATTACCTTCCGCAATATAGTAGCCCATCAGTCGCAGGAATTCAGGGGTAAGCTTTAAGTGTGCAGGGAGACGGTTGTGCCGGGCTTTCCCGCCAATAGAAGCTTCGACTGCCTTCCAATATCCTCCTAAGTTATCAGTCTTAGTGAGTAAGCCTTGGAATGTATGTGTTTCAATACCGTTTCCGCGTCTATTATGACGAATAGCGCTAAGTTTCAAATCTGGACGACCAATGCCACCGTCTAGCAAAGCTTCATTAAACTTACTAGCACCATGTTGACGTGTATAAGACAGGATTGCTTCGGATGCTTGGACAAACAAGCGCTTCCCATCCAAGACAGCAAGCGTGTCGATATGTTGTAAATCCCCGCCAGCCATGAGTGTTTCTGGTACAGGAATGTAGTCAGTAGATTTTGCTTCCGCAGTACAAATTAACTGTAACTTACCCTCGCGCAGCACCCATAAATTATGATCACCCGTCAGCATGGCGCTTCGTCCACAAGCTGTTCGCAGGCGATACATACGCTCTGGAGTCTGATGGCGCACGAACGAACGAATAGGGTATAAAGCAACTTGACACGTTTTAGGGTCGAAAGCTTGCGCGTAGTAGATCACGTCGCCATTTTCAACATCGAGTATTTCAGTATCACCTTCATACTGAACCTGTGTGTGCGTGTCCGCTATTTGCGAATCAATCAGTTCGCCAATAGCTACAAGACGAGAAGTTGTTTCTGTACCACGCTTTTCGACAACGAATACTGTATCGTTGTAGCCTAAGCTTTTACCAGTGCCCGTTGCACCCAAAAGCACCTGCTGCTTAAGACCTTTTTCGACACCTTCTACGAGTTCGTCAATGGCTTTGGGTTGATCGCCTGTTGGTTGAAATGGAGAGACTACTTGAAAAGGGGGCATTTACAGTGTCCTCACTCTAGGGATGTGGGACTCGGAAGTATATCAGAAAATTTGTGCGGAAAACAGAGTGAATGTTCTGTGCAACTCCCTCACCATTCCGCGCGTACATAAGTTATAATTTCCGTATCACTCAACTGAATAGTTCGGAGCAATCCGATGGCACTGCAAGTCGGACAGAATGTCGGTCCCTATCGTGTGATTGACCAACTTGGCGCGGGCGGCATGGCAAGCGTCTACAAAGCCTATCACGCGCGCCTTGATCGTTACGTGTCGCTCAAGGTCATGCACCAATCCTTCCTCGAAGACCCCACCTTTCGCGCGCGCTTTGAACGCGAGGCGCAGATTGTCGCGCGCCTGAGTCATCCCAACATCGTGCCTGTGTACGACTTCAGCGACCATGAAGGACAGCCGTACCTCGTACTGAAATACATCGAAGGGCAAACGTTGAAAGCGCTGATGTCGCAGGGCGCGCTGCCCATCACAGAGATCGTGCGCATTATGAGTGCCATAGCCGATGCGCTAAGCTACGCCCACTCGCAAGGCGTGCTGCACCGCGACATCAAGCCTAGCAACATCATCATGGACGACAGCAGCACGCCCTACCTCACCGACTTTGGCTTGGCACGCATTGCACAGGCAGGCGAATCGACCATGAGCGCCGACGTGATGCTTGGCACGCCGCAGTATATTTCGCCCGAACAGGCGAAGGGCATGAAAGACCTCGACTCGCGCACTGATGTGTACTCGTTTGGCGTCGTGCTCTACGAGATGGTGTGCGGGCGCGTGCCCTTTAACGCCGACACCCCTTACGCGACAGTCCATGACCACATCTACAGCCCGCTGCCTCTGCCTAGCAAAATCAACCCCGACATTCCGCCTGCCATTGAAAATGTGCTGCTGAAGGCGCTGGCGAAAGAACCCGTTGACCGCTACAACTCTGCACGCGACCTGATGCAAGCCTTTCGCAGCGCAGTCGAAAGCACAGACTTCGGCGGTTTCATCGCCAATCGTGCCAGCGGAGATGCCATTGAAACAGGCAGACAGCGCGAAGTCGAACAGCGTAAAGGCGCGCCTGAGCCAGACAAAATTCCGAGTCCTGTGCCAGAGAAACCCAAAGCGCGCGCTGCCCCGCCCACCCCACCAACGCCGCCTGTCCCGCCGCAGCCGCCTGTTGGATTAGAGGCGGCTGCCGAACGATTCGCGGAAAATATGGAACGTGGCGCTGAAAAATTCGCCAAGCGTATGGAAAAGCGCGCTGAACGTCTTGAACGGCGCGCTGAACGCTTTGAATTAGGTGGTGATCGCTGGTCACTCAGCGGTGATGAGGATGGCAAGAACCTGCGCCTGCACGTCGATACCGAGGGCTTCGACGACGATGAAAAGCGCGATTTAGAGCTGGATTTGGCGCTCGACGAAGCCAGCATCCGTAAGCGGGTTGAAAAGCGCATCAAAGATCGACGCGATTTCATTGGGCATCTGGTTTCCTACGTCGCTGTGAATGCGATGCTGTGGATCATCTTTGCGTCCAGCAGCGCTGATTTCCCGTGGCCCATGTTTGTGACATTTGGTTGGGGAGCAGGTATCGCAGCACACGCTGTCACGATCTATTTCAAATCCGCGCGCGAACTTGAAAAACGTGATCGGCAGGTCGAAGCTGCGTTAGAAGAACACTATGGCAGCGAACCCGTCAGCCCTGAAGAATATCAGCAGGTGCGGCGCATGGTCTATGTTCAACACAAAAGGCGTGTCGGCTTTTTCGCGCACGCGGCAATTTACGCCTGCATTAATGCTATGCTCTGGACCCTCTTCGGTTCCAATGGTGGCGATTTCCCGTGGCCGATGTTTGTTTCAATCGGTTGGGGCATTGGCTTAATCAGTAACGGGCTTTCTGCGTTCAGTCAATCAAAGCGCAATCTGGCATCGCACGAGGAACAGATACAGCGTGAAATCGAGCGTGAACGCCAGCGTATGCAAGGCTCAGTCGCCGAAAAACGGAAGCACGTTGAGGGCAAGCTCGGCGGAGAAAGCGCGCCCCCGATACGCCTTTCGCAAGACGGTGAACTCACTGACAGTTTTGTCGAAGAATGGGACGAGCAGCAAAAGCGTAAGCGAAATTAGCGACCTCTAAAAAGTAAGTTGTAGTCTATTGAGTATCGCCGTTTTTCGCCTCAAGCTAAAGCATAAGGCTGAATAAAATGCCTTGAAGCGCACTAAAGGCGCTGGATTTACCGCAAACCTACGCAAGAACAAGCCCCTTTAGCGGGCTTTGAGGGTATTTTAATACCTAGCCTGTCGGCTTTAGCCACAGGCGGTCACTAACACGCCGCCTGTGTTCCCCTCTGTCGCAGGGTCGCAATCGAGGGGTCACGCACGCCGCCTCTAGCGTAGGAATCGCGCGCCATCCAGCCTTGATAGCGCATCTGCGCCGACTGTACATAAATCACGTTGAGCCAGCGATATCCTTCAGCTTCGACTTCCTCTGAACCGGGCACAAGCAAAACCTGCGTGTTGTTGGGAACACGAAAGACCTGCGAAGCTGTCGCGCTGGGGGCTGAACGCAGACTTAAGAAGTTGTTGGGGTCAGCGCCGGAATACGTGATGTATACCTCGCATTGGCTCCCGATGTTCGCCGCGCTCGTGACGGGAACACTGGTCGATCTGGCGCTGGTCGCGGCACTGCCAGGGATGGGCAGTATGGTAGGTCCAGCCGCGTTTGAGATCGGTAAAGGTGTAGATGTCGCCTCTGGAAGTGGGGTATCGGTGAATCTGGGCGGGCGGGTAGGCGCGTCTGTAGTCAGGTTACATGCTACGCTTACGATGATGATAAGTACCAGCAGCCCGATTTTCCGCATTTGCCCCTTCCCGTCGCACTATTCTGACTATTGCAGTCATTATAACGCATTCGGATTAATACTATATCAGAAGGGGCAAGATGACTCGCCTCGCCCCTCTCGAAATTACAACACTCTATGGAACGGTAATCGGCACTTCGTAAGGCTGCATCAAAATGTCAGCCGTTTGTGAACTGATAAGCACCAGACGGATGCGATAGCTCCCTGAGGGCAGCGGCGCAAGATACTCCAACTGCCCATTCACAACGTTATTGCTGTGGGTTTCGCCCAGCGTCGTCCAGTTCGACCACTGCCCACCGATGATTTCCACTTTGTAGTACAACACTTGCGAACCATCGAACTGTGCCGTGCCGATGATCGGCATCCCGCCTGTCACGACTTCATTCGGCGCAGGCGAATTGATGATCGCCACCGTGCCATCAGGCACAAACGGCGCATAGTTAATGGCTTGTGCATTCAACAGATCGGGTGTGCAGTCAATCGTCGGCAGGAAAGCGTAGCCGTTCCCGCGTGCCCATTCCTCTGCGCGTGCGGCATCGTCAGGATTCGGCGGCGGCGCAAGGAACATCAGCGATTGCTGGGCGGGCGCGCTGGCAGCGAGATCAATGGGAATACGACAGTAGATCGGCGACGGCGGCGCGGCTTGCCCCGGACCCACCTGGAACTGGATCATACTGCTGATCTCTGGCGGGATGGCTTGCACCAGCACACGGTAGACGCTTGGCGACTCTTCGGCGATGTAGATGTTGCCGGGCAGTTGCTGCTGATAGTAGGTATTGCTGCCGTAAACCAGATTGCCTGTACCATCAGGCACGCCCGCCGGGTAATCGAACAGCCACTCATTCATCGTTGAGCAGTTCGTCGCCGGGTCATACAGGCGGCGCGGGTCACAGATCGCCGCGTAGGTCATACCTTCGGGGTTGCCCCACGCATCCGGGTTCAACTGTCCGTTCGTAGCGAACCGTGCCAGCCAGTCGGGATTA